>CAZCHU010000137.1:0-8843 GCA_964498215.1 uncultured Mycobacterium sp.
GACATCAGATTATTCCTATCTGCTAACTTCTTTAATTGATTGATTGCGAGACTGAGGAACTTAATAGGGGGTGACAGATGGGGCTCGAAACTGCTCCAGCAGCACACCAGTGTCGGCAGGGTTGGAATCGAATGCGCCCGCACGGCGCTCCCGGTCTGTGGGACGGACACGTCGATGCGCTCGGGTCCTCGTCGGTGGATGAGTCGTGAGGGACTGGATCGCCAGAATCATCAGATTGGGTCGGATCACGGAACCGGCCGGTGAAAACCCACCGACAGGAGCCGATGCACCCACCGGAATTACCGGCTCGCTGCAGGTGCGCCATATCGACGCTGGGTCCTGCAACGGCTGCGAGGTGGAGATCGCCGGCGCATTCGGACCTGTCTATGACGCCGACCAGTTCGGCGCCCGACTCGTCGCCTCCCCGCGCCACGCAGATGCGCTGCTGGTGACCGGTGTCGTCACTCGCAATATGGCCCAACCCTTGCGCAACACTGTTGAGGCCACCCCGACGCCGCGGCTGGTGATCGCCTGTGGTGACTGCGCTTTGAACCGGGGCGTGTTCGCCGATGCCTATGGGGTGGTCGGCGCGGTCGAGGACGTGGTGCCGGTCGACGTCGAGATCACCGGGTGCCCGCCCACCCCCACTCAGATCGTGGACGCGCTGCGTTCGGTGACTGGGCGGTGACGTCCAGCGCTACCTTGACGCCCGACGTCGAGGTGACCGTATTGGCGCGGGACGGTGCAGGCCCGGCCTTGGCGGGTCTTACGACGTCAGCACTAGGCGTCGCCGGGGTGGGGATCGGGCTGGCCGGGGTGCTCGGCCCGCCGCGTTCGGTCCAGATCGACTGGTTGATTCCGCTGATCGGTGTGGCGTTGCAGCTGGATTGTCTCGGGGGTTTGTTTATCGCGTTGACCGGTGCCGTTGCCATCCCGGTCGGGGTGTATGTGATCGGCTACGCCCGCCGGGAACACCTGGGCGCCGTCGCGCTGGCGGTGCTGCCACTCTTCGTCGCGGCCATGCTGCTGGTTCCGGCCGCGGCATCGGTGTCGACGTTCCTACTGGCCTGGGAGTTGATGGCAGTCACGTCGTTGATCCTGGTGGCCTCGCAGGACCGCCGGTTGGCGGTGCGCTCGGCGGCGGTGTTCTACGCGGTGATGACTCAACTGGGGTTCGTTGCGATCCTGCTCGGCCTGATGGTGTTATCCGCTGCCGCCGATGCGGACCGTTTCGCCGACCTTTCGGTGGTGCCTCCGGGTGTCCGCACGGCAGTGTTCATCCTGACCCTTGTCGGCTTCGGCTCCAAGGCCGGATTACTGCCACTCCACGCTTGGCTACCACGCGCACACCCCGAGGCCCCCAGCCCGGTGTCGGCGTTGATGAGCGCAGCCATGGTCAATCTCGGCATCTACGGCATCATTCGGATCGACCTGCAGCTGCTCGGCCCCGGCCCTCGCTGGTGGGGGATCACACTGCTCGCCATCGGCGCCGTGTCCGCGGTGTATGGAGTGTTGCAGGCCTCGGTAGCCACCGACCTCAAACGGCTCTTGGCGTATTCCACCGTGGAGAACATGGGGTTGATCACGGTGGCGCTGGGCGCTGCCACCTTGCTGGCCGCCACCGGCGCCAACGCGGCCGCCACGGTCGCGATGGCCGCCGCCCTTGTGCACCTGATCGCCCATGCCGCATTCAAATGTCTAGGTTTCCTGGCCGCCGGGTCGGTGCTGGCGGCAACGGGATTGCGCGACCTCGACCGTCTCGGCGGCCTCGCACGCCGCATGCCCGCCACTACCGTGGCGTTCGGAGTGGCCGCCCTGGGCGCCTCCGGTCTACCGTTGGGCGCCGGGTTCGTCGGCGAGTGGTTGCTCGTTCAGTCCCTCATCCACGCGGTACCGGACCACGACCCGGTCGTGGCACTGGCCGCCCCGTTGGCAGTGGGCGCAGTCGCGCTCACCACTGGACTCGGGGTTGCCGCCATGGTGAAGGCATTCGGTGTCGGGTTTCTGGCCCGCCCCCGCTCCGATGCCGCCGAAGACGCCCGGGAAGCGCCGGCCAGCATGCTGACCGGCATGACCGCGGTCGCTGGTGCCTGCGTGTTGTTAGCCGTCGCGCCGTTCGTCATCGCCACACCGCTGCGTCGGGTGCTGACCGCGTTACCGGCCTCCGCCCAGGCCGAGTTGTCGGGACTGGGCGTCCTCCTCCACCTGCCCGGGCTATCCGGGTCGGTAGCACCGGGGCTGATCGCCGGCATCCTCATCATCGCGGTGCTGGTAGTGGTTGGCCTGTCCCGGTGGGGATCACGGCATCGTCCACCACCTGCGCGCCTGCCCCTGTGGGCCTGTGGCGCCGATGAACTCACCGCACGTATGCAGTACACCGCCACGTCGTTCGGTGAGCCGTTGCAGCGGGTTTTCGACGATGTGCTGCGCCCCGAAACCGATGTCGAGATCACCGCGTTCGACGAGTCGCAGTACCTGGTCGCCAAGATCTCCTACCGCGCTCGAATCAGCGACACGGTGCAGGACCTGCTGTACGCCCCGATTGTCCGAGCGATCATGTTCTGCGCCAACGTCATTCGGCAACTACATACCGGCAGCATTCATCTCTATCTGAGCTACGGCGCACTCGGCGTCCTCATCGTCCTGCTGGTGGCGTGATGAACTCGATGTCGTATCTGGCTGGCGCCGCGCAGATCGCCGGCGTTGCACTGGGCGCACCATTGGTCGTAGGACTGACTCGCCAGGTCCGAGCCCGATTGGAGGGACGCGTCGGCGCTGGGTTAACCCAGCCGTGGCGCGATCTGCGCAAGCAACTCCGCAAGCAGCAGATCACTCCCGATGGCACCACGGCGGTTTTCCGCGCGGCACCTGCCGTGCTGGCCGGCACCACTCTGCTCATCATCGCCGTAGCGCCCCTCGTTGCGACCGGATCTCCGCTGGACCCGGTCGCCGATCTGTTTGCAGTGGTCGGGTTGCTGTTTCTGGGCACCGTCGCACTGGCCTTAGCCGGAATCGACACCGGAACGTCTTTTGGCGGGATGGGAGCTAGTCGGGAGATCACGATCGCCGCACTAGTGGAACCCACCATCTTGTTGGCCGTGTTCGCGCTATCCATTCCTGCCGGGTCGTCCAACCTGGGCGCCATCGTCGCCCACACCATCGACAACCCCATGCAGGCCGTGTCACTACCCGGGGTCTTGGCGTGCGCAGCACTGGTGGTGGTCATCGTCGCCGAAACGGGCCGACTTCCCGTCGACAACCCGGCCACGCACCTGGAACTGACCATGGTGCACGAGGCCATGGTCCTCGAATATGCCGGACCCCGCCTGGCGGTCGTCGAATGGGCCTCTGGCATGCGCCTTACCGTGCTACTCGCGCTGCTGGGAAATCTCTTTCTACCGTGGGGGATCGCCGGGATAAACCCCAGTTTCCTCGACGTCGGAATCGGCGTCCTCGCGGTCGCGGCGAAAGTTGCCGTCCTTGTGGTTCTACTCGCCGGGGCGGAGGTGTTCCTGGCCAAGCTGCGTTTGTTTCGAGTCCCCGAACTGCTGGCGGGATCCTTCCTGCTCGCGCTGCTCGCTGTAACTGCCGCCAACTTCTTCACTACTCAGACATGACGGTGACACCATGACCGACAACACCTTCGCCGGCGCGATCGACCTCGCAGCCGGCGCCCTGGTTCTCGCCGCCGTGCTGATCACCTGGCGGCGCGATGTCGCAGCGATAATCCGGTTGCTCGCCTGGCAGGGTGCCGCGCTGGCGGCGATACCGATCATCCGTGGAATCCACGAGGCCGACGTGACATCAATCATGGTGGGCGTCGCTATCGCGGTACTACGGATTGCACTGCTGCCCTGGCTGCTATCCCGGGCGTTGAGCGCCGAGGAACGCGGGCAACGAGAGGCCACTCCCCTGGTGAGCAGCACGGCTTCCCTACTGATTGCCGCGCTGCTAACGGTCGCCGCCTTCGCCGTCACCCGCCCCGTAGCAGCCCTCGAGCCCGGGCCTGCGACCGGCGCGGTTCCCGCCGCGTTCGCCGTGATCTTCATCGCGCTGTTCGTGATGGCCACCCGACGCCACGCAATCTCGCAGGCAGCGGGATTCCTGATGCTGGACAACGGGATCGTCGCGACGGCGTTCCTGCTGACCGACGGAGTGCCCCTGATCGTTGAGTTCGGCGCATCACTGGACGTGCTCTTCGCGGTAATCGTGATCGGCGTCCTCACTGGGCGACTGCGCCGCAAGTTCGGGGGCACCGACCTCGACGCCCTCCAGGAGTTGCACGACTGATGGCGCTGCTGCTGCTCGTATCGATCCTGGCGCCGCTGGGCGCCTCGGCCATAGCGGCTGTGGTCGGCTGGCGAAACTGGACCGCGACCGTCACCGCGCTGAGCGCATTGACCATCCTGGGCTGCGGAGTCGCGCTCGCGTTTCAGGTCGGATCAGATCCGGACGTGCTGGCAGGCGGACTGCTGCGGGTCGACGTTCTGTCGGTGGTGATGCTGATCGTCATCGGTGCAGTCGGAACGCTGAGCACGGTGGCCGGAATCGGCTACATCAACACCGAACTCGACCACGGACACACCGATCCCGCGGGCGCACGCCTCTACGGCACGCTCACTCCAGCATTCCTTTCCGCGATGGTGGTGGCGGTGTCGGCCAACAACATTGGCGTCATCTGGGTCGCGGTGGAAGCGACCACGGTCATCACTGCGTTTCTGGTCGGGCACCGGCGCACCCGAACCGCACTGGAGGCCACCTGGAAATACGTGATCATCTGCTCGGTCGGGATCGCGATGGCTTTCCTGGGCACGATCCTGCTGTACTTCGCCGCACGGCACGCTGGCGCCGACAGCAACCGGGCGCTGGATCTCGACGTCCTCATCAGCCACGCCGGCGGCCTAGATCCCGGGGTCACGCGGCTCGCGGGCGGCCTGCTACTGATCGGCTACGGGGCAAAGGTCGGTCTGGCCCCATTCCATACCTGGCTGGCAGACGCGCACAGCCAGGCTCCCGCCCCCGTGTCGGCGTTGATGAGCGGGGTGCTGCTCGCGGTCGCCTTCTCGGTGCTGCTTCGGATCAAGCCGATCATCGATGCCGCGGTCGGCACGCATTTCATGCGCTGGGGTTTGCTCACCGTGGGGCTCGCAACAGTAGGTATCGCGGCACTGCTGTTGGCTGTCACCAACGATCTGAAACGGATGCTTGCCTACTCGTCGATGGAGAACATGGGACTGATTGCGGTAGCCGCCGCGGCGGGCACAACCCTGGCGATCGCCGCGCTGCTGCTGCATATCCTGGCCCACGGGATAGGCAAGACGGTGTTGTTCGTCGCCAGCGGGCAATTGCAGGCGGCCCATGACTCCACCACCATCGCCGACATCACCGGGGTTGTTCGCCGATCTCGCGCGGTCGGCGGATCTTTTGCGATCGCCATGCTGGTCTTGCTTGGTTTGCCGCCGTTTGCGATGTTCGCCAGCGAACTGTCGATGGCCCGGGCCCTGACTGATGCCCGGCTGGGCTGGGCGCTGGCGGCTGTTCTGTTGTTGATCGTGATCGCGTTTGCCGCCCTGGCGCGCAATTCGGTGCGCATGCTCCTCGGGAGTCCGGTAGCCGGATCACCAACGATCGAGGTGCCGGCGACTATCGCCGCCGCACTGCTGACCGGTGTCGCCGTCTGCTTCGCACTGGGGGCCAGCGCAGGCGCATTCACCGATCTCCTCTTTGCCGCCGCCGACCAACTCGGGGGCACACGGTGACCACTGACCGGATAAGCAGGTTGATCGACGTCGACGAACTCCCCGATGCTGCCCGGGAACTGCTCGCAGACGACTATCGGCTGGCCCTGGTCGCTGCCCATGACGACGGCGACGCGATCCGGATCGTGTCGCTGTTCCTGGCCGGTATGCCGGACCGACGCGTGGAGCTCACCGTCACGGTGCCGCCCGAAGCTGCGACGATACGCTCGCTGTCCTCGCTGTCCTTCCCGGCTGGGCGTTTTGAACGCGAAATGATGGACCTCTACGGGGTTGAGCTGAGCGGGCATCCGCGACCCCGACGCCTCGTACGCCACGCGCACTGGCCCCGCCGGTGGCATCCAATGCGCACCGACGCCGGCCCACCCCCCACCTTCCCGGCCAGCGGGGGCTTCCCGTTTCTCACCGTCGACGGTGATGGTGTCTACGAAATCCCCGTCGGACCGGTCCATGCAGGTCTCATCGAACCTGGACATTTCCGATTCTCGGTCGTCGGGGAAACGGTTCTGCGACTAAAGATTCGGCTCTGGTTCGTCCACCGCGGGATCGAAAAGCTATTCCAGGGCCGCGTTGCGACCGAAGGAACCGCACTCGCCGAACGAATCAGCGGGGATACCTCCGCCGGCCACGCGCTCGCGCACAGCCTGGCCATCGAGGACGCGCTCGGAATCATTGTTCCCGACGAGGTTCACCGGCTGCGCGCACTGGTGCTTGAACTGGAACGGCTCTACAACCACGCGGCCGACCTCGGCGCGCTGGCCAATGATGCCGGCTTTGGGCTAGCCAACAGCCACGCACTTCGGATCCGCGAACAACTTCTTCGGATCAACGACAGCACTACCGGGCACCGATTGTTGCGGGGCGCGATCCGTCCCGCCGGAGTGTGCCTGAAGGCCCTACCGAAACCCGATGAACTTCAGGCGATCGGCGCGGACCTCGCTGACCTCGCTGCCCTCACGCTCGGCAATGCCGGCGTCTACGACCGATTCGCCGGCACCTCCGTACTCAGCAATGAAGACGCCCGCGACATCGGCTGTCTGGGCTTTGTCGCCCGCGCCAGCGGTGTGAACACTGATGCCCGTCTGGAACACCCGACCGTTCCCCTGCCGGTCAGCGCGATAACCGCGGCGGGCGGGGACGTGCTGGCCCGATACACCGTGCGCCGCGACGAATTCGCGGCCTCTGTCGCGTTGGCCTGCCACCTCATCGAGGCTGCCGATACGCAACTGGACCATCTCGATGCCGCAGCGCCGTCACCCGGGATCCGGCGCAGCGGCGTCGGCATCGTCGAAGGATGGCGAGGGACCATTGTGCATCGCGTCGAACTTGATGACCAGGGCAGGATCACTCGGGCGAAGGTCGTTGACCCATCCTTCTTCAACTGGCCTGCCCTGCCCCTGGCGATGGCTCACACGATCGTTCCGGACTTTCCGTTGACCAACAAGAGCTTCAACCAGTCCTACGCCGGAAACGACCTATGACCACACTTGATGCACGGCCGCCATACCTACCAGTACGCACCCCAGTACGCACCGCGACGATTCATACCTCAAACAGCGATTATGCTAGATTGCTAAGGTTTGCAAGTAAGAATTTACGATCCCGTCCCAGCGGTGCAGCATGACGATACCGGAGGAGAACCCGTGGTAGAGACATCGCGCCAGCCGCTCTACCGAATGAAGGCGGACTTCTTTAAGACGCTGGGACACCCTGCGCGGATACGGGTGCTCGAACTGCTCAGCGAACGCGAGCACGCGGTCTCGGAAATGGTCACCGAGATTGGAATTGAACCGGCGAACCTCTCCCAACAACTCTCAATCCTGCGTCGAGCCGGCTTGGTCGTTGCCCGCCGCGACGGGCTATCGGTGTTCTACGCGCTCACCTCGCCACGGGTCGCCGAATTGCTGGCAATCGCTCGGGCCATTCTGACCGGAGTGGTCGCGGGACAGGCCGAGACGCTCGAAGACCGGCCCGCACCCGATCTGGTAGGCGATTCCACCGGCTGACGGGGTCGCAGCGGGCGCAATCGCGCCAGACTGCGAGCTGATTGCAGATTTTCTAAATTATCGATATATGAAACGGAATGAGTTCGTGAGATGTCCATGATGACGAGCAGTTCCATCGCCGAGTCGCGCCACGCGGGCCGGTCCCGCCAGTTGGTCTCTGGTGCCGAGGCCGCCCTGATCGGGGTTGCCGCCGATCGGAGCCGCCCCTCCGCTGCATGGACGGCGATTGAGGACTACGCGGATCTGCTCTCCACCCGCACCCAAATCCGTACCATGTGTGTCGCGCTACCCCGCGCCGATGCACGTGCCGTGGTGGCTCGGATAAGCCATCTGCCGGCATCCGTTGCGACCGTATTCGTCGTCGGACTCGGGCCCTCGGACTCAGCGAATGTGCAGCGATGCGTGGCCGCCCGCGGCGGCCCCCTAGTGGTCTTCGAGCTCGACCTCGTCACCGTGGCACTCGCCGCAGCGGCGGCCGGCACCCTTCGACGCAACGGGATTCCACCTCGTCACGGGCGCATCGTGGTTGCCGAACCCGAACGCGCACCGCGGCTCGGGCCCATCCTTCTCGCTGCCTCAGGCGCATCAACCACCAGTTGGTACGAACGCGATGCGGCCGCGTATCCGCTACGCCGGGTCATGTTCTGCAACGACGTCCTGATCGACCTGGTCGGCACCGCGCCGCGCAACGTGGCGCCCGGCCGCATCGTGACCCTGCCGTCGACCCCGTTCGCCTATAGCGCTTTAGCGCTGCCCGGTCTGCTCAGCGCCGTTTCCAGAGGCGGCCAAGCCATACCGACCCTCGATGTGCTCGCCTCGTGTGCGCGGGCGTTGACCCTGCTGACATCGGCGAACCAGGTTCTCCCCGAGCTGAGCCAGCGTCTCCTCATCCCCGCCGTCACCCGCCACGCGGCGCGGGCAATGGCCGGGCAGCCGCATCCCACACAATGACGCTCTTCGCATAGGCCGCATCCGGCGATAAGGACCTCAGGAATTCGCCGCTCTGCGGAAGAGGACCAGGCAGAAGAAGCTAGAGGACCAGAGAGACCGAGGTGGAGCGACGCAGCTTGCCCGATGGCGT
>CAZCHU010000138.1:0-8398 GCA_964498215.1 uncultured Mycobacterium sp.
GCGTGCATGGGATGGCGGCGGCGCGCGATCTTGGCGACGTGCAGTGCCAGCGCACCCATCCGGTCAACATCGGCGACGATCTGGATTGAGCCGACGATCGACCGAAGGTCGCCGGCCACCGGGGCCTGCAGCGCGAGAAGAACAAAGGCGCTCTCCTCGGCGCGCACACTCATCGCTGCGATCTGTTCATGATCGGTGATGACCTGTTCGGCAAGTGCCAGATCGGCCTGCAGTAGGGCCTGGGTGGCGCGCTCCATCGCGAGCCCCGCCAGCCCGCACATTTCACCAAGCTGACTGTTCAGGGCGCCCAACTGCTCATGGTATGCGGCTCGCATGGGGTTAAGCCTACGGCCGACTCGCCCGATCGTCACGGACTGGATGGTGAACGAAAGGTGAATGCCACCTGCCCAACCCGTGGCCTAGCCGTCGACTATTCGCAGGTGGTATCGGCGGCGTTGGTGACGGAAAGGTCCTCGGGCAAGAGCGTCGGCGTGCTGATGGACTCGCGGAGCAGGCGAACCTGGACCGTTGATCCACTGCTAGCGGGGGCTGCCACCGATTTGTAGCTTGCCGAGTTGAAGGCTCCCGACGTGACGTCGGTGCCGAGCACGACCTGCACGGTATCGCCCATCCCGGTGACGCGTTCGATGGTCGGATTGGCGAACGACGAGGCGACGGTGGCGGCAGCCTCCTCGTTTCCCGAGGAGAAGAGCACTGTCGTCTGTGTCAGGGCGTCGGCGTAGTCGTCTGGAGTCCGGACATTGAAGCCATAGGCCTGCAACGCGTCGGCAACCGCCGCCCCGAGGCCGCTTTCGGCCGTGGAGTTCGATACCTGCACCGTGACGGACTCCGCGTCGGTGGCTACCACGTCGACGATTTCACCCTCAGGCGTAGCGGGCAGCGGCGTGCTGTCGGGGTTACGCTCCTCGGGGAGTGGATCATCGTTGATGATCGCCTTGAACAGCGCGCGCATATCGTCGGTGCGGGGCACTTCGTTGCCGTACTCGTCTGCGTATCCGACCGTGGGCACCGTGACGAAGGTGATGCGACCCGCCGATACCCCCTGCACGGACTGGCCGAGGTCGACGAGATCCTTGGTTTCGAGGTTGTCCACGTAGCTGTCACCGATGAACATGTTGACCACGTTGTTGAGCTTGGACAGGGAGAAGAACGTTTCCTTGGAGATCAACGAACGCAAGAGCGACGACAAGAACAACTGTTGCCGCTTGATGCGGCCGTAATCGCCGTTCACTTCGGTGGTTACCGAGCGAGCGCGGACGTAGTTCAGTGCGGTGTGGCCGTCGACGATCTGCCGTCCGGCTACGGGTAGCACTGTGCCCAGCTCGTAGTCCTCCATAGGAACGGTGGTGCATACCTCCACACCGCCGAGAGCGTCGACCATCTTGGAAAACCCGGCGAAATCGACTGCCATGAAACGGTTCACGTGCAGTCCGGACAACTTTTGGATCACCTTGACCAGGCACTTGGGGCCGCCCACCGCGAACGCCGAATTGAGCTTGTACTCGGTGTACACCTCCTCGGGGCCGTAGGTGCCGGTCTCCTTGTCGTAGACGGGTCCGTATTCACGGGTCTCCGGATCCCACGCCTTGCACTTCCTCGGCGTGATCTCCAGGTCGCGGGGGAACGACACCGCGACCACGCGTTCACGGTTGGCGGGAATGTTCACCAGCATCACCGTGTCCGACCTCGATCCGGCCACCTCATCGGTGTCCCCGGCACCCATGTCGAGGTTTTCGCCGAACCGGCTGTCCACACCGACGATGAGGAAGTTCTCGTCACCGAACTGTGCGTTGGGGTCGACGATGTCGCGGGAATCCGGATCGAGCGCGGAGACACGGTTGAGCAGGCTGTTCTTTGAAGACTGCCACTGCCAGGCGCCGCCGGTGAGCGTGAGCGCCAGCACGGCGATCAACGCCGCGGCCGAGCGACCCAAGAGCACGGCGCGGTGATGGGCGCGCCCGGACGCGATGCGGTGCGATGGCGGAGGGCCGGCCAGGTCGGGCAGCTCCGAGGCGGGGGCGGCCAACACCGGCAGGATCGTGGTGTCCAGATCGCCCAGCTCCGGATAGGGCTCCGGCTCCGGTTCGGCGCGATGGCGCCTCGGCTCGGGCAGGGGGCCGTCACCGTTGATCTTGGCGATCAGGTCAGCGACAGTCACCGTGTCGGTGTTGTCACCCGAATCCCGGGGCCTGGCACGTTTCGGCGTACGCTCTGGGGGCGTGTCGTTTGGCGATGGGCGCGCCGACTCGGGACGGCCGGGAATGGCAGCAGGCTTCTCCATTCCGTCGTCCCTCATCGTCGTACCGGCCTTCCAGCTCCCAACGGCGTCTCACCGTTTCGTGCGGTTCTGCGCGTTGTCGCACCCCGGCGCCCAAGTATGCGGACTGCCCGCTAACTGTTCGAGACACTGAACCCGGATCCACTACCGTCGCCGGGTTGTCGAGCGCCCATCGTACTAAGACATGGCGAGAAAGAGCCAGTCGAACCCAGGCGTCACGGTTGTTCTCAGCCGCCGGAATGCATCACCTCGGCCTCGGCCGGCACCGTACAGTCCTCGGGGTCGTCGAGCCAGCCCTCCGGCAGATGCACCGATGAGGCTGAGCCCTGACGTCCCCGGGGGCCGTTGCCCGCTGCCGGGAACGGGGCGTCGGAGTCCAACAAACCGAGCAGATCGTCCAACTCAGACGTCGTTTTGACCAGCGATAATGTCCGGCGAAGCCCCGCTCCCGCGGGGAACCCGTGCAGGTACCACGCGACATGCTTGCGGATGTCCCGCATCGCCTTGTCCTCTCCGAAGTGCTCAACCAGGAGCTCGCCGTGCCTGCGAATGATCTTCGCCACCTCACCGAGTTTTGGTGGAGTTGCCGGCGTGGCCCCGCTGAAGGCGGCGGAAAGCTCGGCGAACAGCCACGGTCGTCCCAGACATCCGCGGCCGATCACAACACCGTCGCAGCCGGTCGCAGCCATCATGGCCAGCGCGTCTCGGGCGTCGAAAATGTCTCCGTTTCCGAGCACCGGAATCCCGCCGAGGTGGGCCTTGAGGGCGGCGATCTGGTCCCAATCGGCAGTTCCGGAGTAACGCTGCGCCGCGGTACGGGCATGCAGCGCGACCGCTGCTGCCCCCTCCTCGGCCGCAATACGTCCGGCGTCAAGGTGGGTGTGGTGGTCGTCGTCAATGCCGATCCGGAACTTCACCGTGACTGGAATGCCGGTGTTGGCGGTGCCTCTCACGGCAGCCGCCACGATCCTTGCGAACAAGCGCCGCTTGTAGGGCAGCGCGGCACCGCCACCGCGCCGGGTCACCTTCGGCACCGGGCAGCCGAAATTCATGTCGATGTGGTCGGCCAGGCCCTCGTCGGCGATCATCTTCGCAGCCGCATACGTGTTCTCGGGGTCGACTGTGTAGAGCTGCAGGGACCGGGGTGACTCGTCCGGCGCGAAGGTCGTCATGTGCATGGTGACGGGGTGGCGCTCTACGAGGGCGCGCGCGGTCACCATCTCGCACACGTACAGACCGCTCACGGTTCCGGCGCGGGCCAACTCGAGCTCGCGGCACAGCGTGCGGAATGCCACATTGGTCACCCCCGCCATGGGGGCCAGCACGACCGGGCTGCGCAGCGCGATCGGCCCGATCTGCAGGGTGGACGCAGTCGGAGCGTCGGTGGCCGAGATCAACGTGGCGCGGACGATCCGACCAGCAGATTCTTGGCGGCCTTCTTCTCGGCCATCTGGGCCAGACGCTCACTGCGACGCTGCTTGGCAACCTCGAACTTGTCGACCGCCTCCTGCAGCTCGTCAACCAGGACGCCGAGATCATCACGCATCCGTGCGGATTCGCCGGTGAAGTCCTCACGCTCGAAGATCCGCCACTTCTTGAGCACCGGCATCACGATGTCCTCGAGGTGGATGCGGGGGTCGTAGACACCGCCGGAGGCGATGGTGACGGCCCTACGCCGGAAGTCCGGGATGGTATATCCGGGCATCTTGAAGTTGCGCAGCACCTTGTGCAGGGACTTCATCGCCTGATTCGGGGCGATTTCAAATCCGGCCTCAGACACGTCCCGATAGAAGATCATGTGCAGGTTCTCATCTGCTGATACTCGCTGTAACAGCTGGTCGGCGACGGTTTCGTCGCACGCCTTACCAGTGTTGCGGTGCGAGACGCGGGTGGCGAGTTCCTGGAACGTCACGTAGATCACCGAGTCGAACAGGCATCCGGCGAAAAGGTCGGCCTCGACCTGCTCGTTCTGGCCGGGGCTGAAGCCGCGGGTCATCTGTTCGAGACGCAACTGCTCGAGTTCGACGGGGTCCACTGCGCGGGTGACGACGAGATAGTCGCGGAGCGCGATACCGTGTCGGTTCTCCTCGGCTGTCCAACGGTTGACCCAGAAACCCCAAGGGCCATCCATGCCGAAGTTCATCGCGATTTCGCGGTGGTAGGACGGCAGATTGTCCTCGGTGAGCAGGTTCACGATCATCGCGACGCGCGCGACCTCGGATAGTTGCGACTGTTCTGGATCCCAGTCCTGGCCGCCGAGCGCGTAATAGTTCTTGCCGTCGGACCACGGAATGTAGTCGTGGGGGTTCCAGTCCTTTCGCATCTTCATGTGGCGATTGACGTTCTGCTCGACGACTGGCTCGAGTTCGGTCAGCAATTGCAGGTCGGTCAAGTCTTTCGACACGACACCTCCTGAGTTATCTGTACCTGATGGTTGCAGGCAATATATCTGTGTAACCCGGTGACATTCAAGTTAGCGCGCCGCGCCTTATGTCGAGGTCGACCGTCCATTCATGCGGTCGCGCCACTGAGTAGTAGTTCAACGCAGTGGTCGATGAACTGCTCCCGGGTCGCAGGCAGCCGACCGTCGAGGTAGGCCGTGAACAACGCACTGAGCGCCCCGATGAGGCCGGTGGCGACCATCGCCTGGACGGTGGGGTCAGTGATCCGGGTGAGCTTTCGCTGCAGCAACTCGATAAAGCTGGGCATCCACTCCGCGCCCGAATGTGTCAACACCGGTTCGGCCTCGGGGGCAAGCAGCAGGACCCGTCCGCGGGTGGGGTCGTCGACCATCAGTGCCACGAATCGCTCGACGGCATCCCGCGGGCTGTCCGACTCCATCAATGTCGACATCGCGGTGTTGCATACGTCGTCGTAGACCGCGGCGACATACTCGTCACGATCGGCGAAGCTCTCGTAGAAGTAGCGCTCGGTGAGTCCAGCGGCTCGGCAGACGGCGCGGACGGTCAGGACCGGCCCGCCCGGGCTGCCCAGCAGGGCGATCCCCGCAGTGATCAGCTCGTCGCGACGAAGGGCCTGGCGGTCCGGTAGTGGAACACCCGACCAGCGGCCGCGTCGTTGACCCGACGGCACATCACTCCTAAGCTCGACTGACAACATTCGTAGTCAAAATATCCTGTGGCGACATGCAGTATTCCGGGGAAGGGCGCCAGTTGACTCAAGATACGTTCGACACGCCCACTGCCACCAGTGGATCCGTTGCCCCGGCGCCGGTGGCCGCGGCCGGTTGCCCGGTAGCGCCCGGGGGATACGACGAGCCGCCGCAACCACTCGGTCCGGACTCATTGACCTGGAAGTACTTCGGCCAATGGACGGGGATGTTGCAGGGCCCTTGGGCCGGTTCGATGCAGAATATGCATCCACAACTCGGCGCGGCCGTACAACAGCACTCGATCTTCTTCCGGGAGCGGATGCCGCGGCTCTATCGATCGGTGTATCCGATCGGCGGCGTCGTGTTCGACGGTGACCGCGCACCAACAACCGGGGCTCAGGTCCGCGACTACCACGTCGGCATCAAGGGCGTGGACGATCAGGGCCGCCGCTACAGCGCGCTGAACCCCGATGTTTTCTATTGGGCGCACGCCACGTTTTTCAAGTCCGCGCTCAATGCTGCGGAGTGGGTTGGCGGTGGCCTCACCGAGGCGCAGAAGCGCCAGCTCTTCGACGAGCACGTCGCGTGGTACCGGATGTACGGCATGAGCATGCGGCCGGTGCCCAAGACCTGGGAGGATTTTCAGAAGTACTGGGATCACATGTGCCGCAACGTCTTGGAAAACCACTGGGCCGCACGTGAAGTGCTCGACCTGTCGGGTATGACCAAACATCCTTCGCTGGAGTGGATGCCGGATTGGCTATGGCGACTGAATGTGAAGGGAATGCAGCGATTCTTTAACTTCACCACCGTTGGGCTGTTCGACCCGGCGGTTCGCGAGTTGATGGGATACAGCTGGTCACCGCGTCAGGAGCGGCTGCACCGGCTCTTCGGCGCCGTGGTGTATCGGGTGACCAAACTGCTGCCGAAGCGCATGCTGATGCACCCGAGGAAACGCTCCGCCTGGGATCGCGTACATGGGCGACTACCCGCGGACTCTCCGCTGGTGGAGACGCCCGCCCGCAATCTTCCGCCTGTCGAGTATCGAGACAACCCGCACTACTACAGCCCGAAGGTTTGACGGCTCGGCTAACGAGTCCCGGTGAGTCCGCAGTGGGGCGGGGCGCCAGGTTGCCGGATGGACGCGAGATGGGCGGCTAGCGTAAAGGTATGCAGGCGCCGGAAATCCTTGGCGGACGCTACGAACTGCGGGGCGTGCTCGGCCGAGGTGGTTCTGCCGAGGTGCGAGATGGCTGGGACGTGCGTTTGGACCATCCGGTGGCGGTCAAGGTGCTGCACCCGTCGGTGAGCGCACATCCCGATTGTCGGCGCCGGTTCGTGGCCGAGGCGCGCGCCGCTGCTCGCCTCAACCACCCGCATATCGTGGCGGTCCGCGACTCCGGCGTGCACCGCGGCAGGCACTACATCGTGTTGGAGCGGCTTCCCGGGCAAAGCCTGGCCGATGCCCTGGCCCGTTGTGGCCCGCTGGGTGCGCAGCAGGTACGCGTGATCATGCGCGATGTGCTGTCCGCGCTCGATGCCGCGCATCGGCGCGGTGTGCTGCACCGCGACATCAAGCCGGCCAACATTCTGTTCACTCGATCCGGGCGGGTGAAGATCGCCGACTTCGGTGTCGCCAAGACCGCTGACGCCCCACAGACGCTGACCAATCGGATCTTCGGGACGATGGCCTACCTACCGGCCGACAGGATCGCCGGTAGGCAGGCGACGGCTGGCGACGACCTCTACGCCCTCGGGGTGGTCGCCTACGAGGCCCTCACCGCACGCCGGGCCTACCCGCAGGAGAACCTCAGTGATCTGGCCGACGCGATCTCGGCGGGGCGCCTCGCACCGCTGGCTACGCTGCGTCCGGACATTGACCCCGTTCTAGCCCGGACGGTCGAGCGGTCGATGGCCCGGGATCCGCGGTGGCGCTTCGGCGCCGCCGGGCAGATGTTGGCCTGCCTGGACGCTGCGGGGCTGTCCCGGGGCAGAAATCCCGGCTGGCAGGTGGATTAGTTTCGGCCCGGATTACTGGCCGTCCTCGTGTTCGCCGCGTTGCTTGGCGTGGTTTGCCTGCGGACGTTCTTGACCTGCGCATATGTTGACTCTGCGGACTGCTGGCAGGCTGGTGTATACGGTTGCTCACCGACTGATATCGGTCAGGTAACGATCGGCGCGCCATGTTTTGTTTTCGTGATCAATGGTGTATTGACCTGCGGTTCACGTATCTTGCTTGTCGTGGGTCGACACGCAATGGAGAACGAGCGACGCAACCGGTTGGTGTACCTGGCATCGATGCTGGCGCCAGCCGCGCTGTTCCTCGCCGTATTCAAGGGTGATGCCAGCCCGGTCGTCGAGACTGCGGATGCCGAAGCTGTCGGCGAGCAAGCTACCGCGCTGTCCAATGAGACCCGGGGCCTCGAGATGGTCGCCTCGCCCGCGGCAGCGCCTGGCGCGCCGAGAACGGTCGTAGAAGCCAGCGTTCCTCCCTTGCCGGTGTCGCTGGCGTCCGCGTCGAGGTGGCGAGTGGTCAGCCGCACCTTGCCCGTCGGGATCGCACCCGAGAAGGGACTGCAAGTCAGAACCATCTTGGCCTCCCGAAGCATCAGCGCCGCGTTCCCCGAGATCAAAAACATCGGTGGGGTGCGCCCGGATGGCTTGCGGTGGCATCCAGACGGCTTGGCGCTGGACGTGATGATCCCCAACCCCAACTCCGAGGCCGGCATCGCGCTCGGTGACGCGATCGTCGACTACGTTCTGCAGAACGCCGACCGTTTCGGAATGCAGGATGCCATCTGGCGTGGGGTTTACTACACCCCCGAGGGGGCGCGGTCGGGCGCCTACGGCCACTACGACCACGTGCACATCACCACGACCGGCGGCGGTTACCCGTCGGGCAAGGAGCTCTACCTCCGCTGAGGTGCGGCGCATGTGAATGTTTGCACTGTGCCCCCACCAGGGCTCGAACCTGGGACCTGCGGATT
>CAZCHU010000139.1:0-8353 GCA_964498215.1 uncultured Mycobacterium sp.
TTTGACTTGATCTCGCGCAACGGAACCGCTCCGTACAGGGTGTATTCGGTGAGCGGGTATGCCTCCAGGTAGATCACATTGGCGCCGGCCATCATCATTCCGTAGTGATGCGACTGGTGACAGTTGCGGTCCAACAGCACGATCTCCCCAGGTGCCACCAGAGCCTGGGTAACGATCTTGTTGGCCGTCGACGTGCCGTTGGTAACGAAGAAGGTCTGTTTGGAGCCGAAGGTCTTGGCGGCCAGATCCTGGGCCTCCCGCAGTGGTCCGGTCGGCTCCAGCAGGGAATCCAGTCCGCCGCAGGTGGCCGAGGTTTCCGCCATAAAGACGTCCAGTCCATAGAAACCGACCATGTCCTGGATCCAGTGCGAGTTCACAATCGACTTGCCCTGTGAGATGGGCAGGGCGTGAAAGACCCCGGTCGGGCGATGACTGTACTGTTTGAGCGCGCTGAAGAACGGGGACTGGTATCGAGCTGCGACGCCCTGCAGGATGCTGAGGTGAAGCTCGAGAAATCCTTCCCTGGCGTGGAATACGCGCCGGAAGTTGGTGTTCGTCCGGCCAGCCGTTTTCTCAACCTCTAACTCGGTCATGAGATAGAGGTCCAGTTCGGGCCTCAGATCGGTCAGAGCCGCCGCGAGGACTTCCGCCCACTCGCCGGGTGCCTCGCCGGCCTCAAGCCTGTCGGATACGCCGGTGTCGACGAAATCGGCAAGCGCGGACAAGTCGCGGGCGGACTTCGCGGCGAACCGTCGCCCGATCACGACGGCCTGCAAGTTCACGTTGAGCCGTGCGGCGACCAGCGCCTCGGCCACGCTGGATACCAAGACCAGGTCGTAGAAGAATTCGTCATCGGGCCGACGCCAGCGCTGCACTGCTGCGCGCACCGTGCGTTTCTGCTCGTCGTTGAGGGCCTCGACAGCCAGAACCTCGAAGTACGGCCGGTCATGGGTATGCGCTGCCGGTTGGGCTTCCGACTGCGGTTGATCCGGTGCAAGAGCATCTTGGTTGTCGATTTCCGCAATGTCGATACTGCCGCGGCGATAGACCTCGGTGGAGAGCGCGCGGTTGATTTGCGCAACCGCGTGGGCAAACTTGTCGTAGCGGGCAGTTGCGAACAGTCGGTCGAGCTTTGCGAACCTCGGTGCTCCCGGATATGCCCATAGCGGCTCAAATGGCGTCAACCTGTCCAGTAGTTCCTCACAGGTGGCGCGGTGCGCGTCTATGGGTTTACCGACAGCGGCTGCGTGGGTCAGCTGATCGGCAGCGTCTTCAAGACGACACCAAGCGTCCGCCCTGAGCTGCCAGACGCTGTTATATGCGCGCGACGTATCTGCCATGTGCCATCACCTCAAACCTTTCACGGAAAAACCATATGTCACTTCGTGCACATCGGGATCTGCATCGGTGCAACGAACGCTCGGCAGGGGTGGCATAGATGCCAGCTGTCGCCGAGCATGCGCGCGCGTTGACGAGGACTGGGCGGCGGTAGGGTGTCCGCATGCGCGTCTACCTGGGAGCCGACCACGCCGGATACGAGCTCAAGCAGGCCATCGCCGACCATCTGAGAGCAACCGGGCACGACCCGGTCGACTGCGGCGCCTTCGGCTATGACGCCGAAGACGATTATCCGGCGTTCTGTATTGCGGCAGCGGAGAAGACAGTCGCTGACCCGGGCAGCTTGGGCATCGTGCTCGGTGGTTCCGGCAATGGCGAGCAGATCGCGGCCAACAAGGTGCCGGGGGCGCGCTGCGCGCTGGCTTGGAGTCCGGAGACCGCATCGCTGGCCCGCGAGCACAACAATGCACAACTGATCGGCATCGGTGGCCGCATGCACACCCCCGAGGAGGCGCTGGCCATCGTCGACGCTTTCTTGGCGGCCGCGTGGTCGGAGGCGCCGCGCCACCAGCGTCGGATCGACATCCTCACCGAGTACGAGCGCACGCACGTCGCACCACCGGTGCCGGGCGCCTAGTCCGCCAGAGTCGATGCCTGAGGGTCATACCCTGCACCGACTGGCCCGCCAGCACCAGCGTCGTTTCGGTCGTGCGCCAGTGATCGTTACGAGCCCGCAGGGCCGGTTCGCCGACGGTGCCGCCGCAGTCAGCGGCCGGGTCCTGAAGAAGGCCAGCGCGTGGGGTAAACACCTGTTTCACCACTACGAGGGCGGTCGCGCCGTGCATGTGCACCTGGGGTTGTACGGAACGTTCAGCGAGTGGTCGCGTCCTGACGACGGGGATCAGCCGTCTCCCGTCGGTCAGGTGCGGATGCGGATGCTTGGCGCCGAGTACGGCACCGATCTGCGCGGCCCGACGGTCTGCGAGGTGATCGAGGCACCCGATATCGCCGACGTGGTGGCCAAGCTGGGTCCTGATCCGCTGCGCGCCGGTGCCGATCCGTCAGTTGCCTGGCGGCGAATCGCTAAGTCCCGCAGGCCTGTCGGTGCATTACTGATGGATCAGAGGGTGATTGCAGGTGTGGGGAACGTATACCGCAGCGAACTGCTGTTCCGCCACTGCATCGACCCATTCCGTGCGGGCACCGCGATATCGTCACCGGAGTTCGACAGCATGTGGAGCGATCTGGTTGCCTTGATGAAGGTCGGGGTGCGGCGAGGCAAGATCGTGGTTGTGCGGCCCGAGCACGACCACGGCGCGCCGTCGTACGGGAAGGGGCGCCCCCGCACCTACGTGTACCGCCGCGTGGGCGACCCGTGTCGGGTGTGCGGGACCACAATCCGTACTGCCGTTCTCGAGGGCCGCAATCTGTTCTGGTGTCCCACTTGTCAGCGCTGAGTCATCGGGGTTGCTAGCTGTCGCGGGTTCTCAACGGGAGATCCGCGTCTAGAAACCGCCGAAGTCGCCGCCGAAATCCGCGCCACCCCAATCGCCGCCGCCATCCCCGGCACTATCGAAGCCGCCACCGTGATCCGCGGCCAAGCCGTCGGCGTAGCCGTCGCCGTAGCCAGCCTCGAAACCTTGTGCCCCATAATCGACTCCGGACATGCCGGAAAACAGCGCATCGAACATCAAAACAGAGCCCAGCCCCCACGCTCCTGCGACCAGTGCGGGCTTCCACCACGGCTCGGAGTACCAACCGGCGGGTACCGGACGGCCAGCGACCCGACCGCCCGGGTAGTAGTTCGGGGTTCGGGCTGACGGAGCAGGCGACGCCTCGATCTCGCGGCCTTCGAAGGCGACCCTGCGGTCCTCGGTGACGACGCCGGCAGCCCGTTGCCCGGACAGCGATTCCAGCTCCGGTCCCGGGTCCATTCCCATCGCGGTGCGCGCCGCCCGGACGTAGTAGAGCCCCTCCATGGCGCTCTCCCTGGCCAGTTCGGCCTGACGGGTGGTGTTGGCCTGGTCGATCTGGGAGGACGCCGCGGTGAAACGCTCGGACGCGTCGGCGAGCGCCTGCTTGGCGGCGTCGTCGGTGCCGGACAGGGCGAACACCTGGCCGCCGAGGCGTTCGACGACGCGGCGGGCGTCAGCCTTGGCGTCGGCGAGTGTGGCCGCGCGCCGTTTGCTCGTCGCCTTCGACGACGCATACACCGCGAAGCCGATCGCCGCGACGACCAACAGGATAAGGACCAGCAGTGCGCCTTCCATGGCCACAGCCTACCGATCGGGGACGACCGCTTCGGTGCTTGAGCGGCCCACACCTCGGCTGGCTGGCACCTCGACCTCGTCGGGGTCGGCATGGGAAGCTGGATACCGTGCTTCCCCCGAGCTTGCCGGCGCCTAAGTGGGGTTCCCCGCTGTTCGGTGGTCTCTACGCGGTCGCCTACGGCATCGGCGGGCAACAGCTGGTGCAGCGGGTGGTGCAGAACTACGGGCCAGTGGTGGCCCTTCCAGTGCTCGGCTACGGGCGAGTAGTCGCCGTCGCTGATCCGTCATTGGCCAAACAGGTCTTCACCGCCAAACCCGACGTGCTGCTGGGTGGCGAGGGGGTGGGGCCGGCCGCGGCAATCTATGGCCGGAGGTCGATGTTCGTGCTCGAAGAGCCTGAGCACCTACGTCGCCGCAAGCTGCTCACCCCGCCATTGCACGGGCAGACCCTCCGCGGGTACGTCCCCATCATCGAGGCCGCGACCCGCTCAGCGATGGCCTCATGGCCGGATGGGTCGCCGATCCGCATGCTCGACGCGGCCCGCGATCTGACGCTGGACGTCATCGTCCAGGTGATCTTTGGAGCCCGCAGCCCGGCTGAGATCGCTCGGTTGGGCAGGCCGTTCGCCGAATTGCTCGACCTGGCGCTGTCCTCGGAGACACCAATCCGATATGCCGCGCGGCGGCTGGGCGCACTGCGGAGGTGGTCAGCACTTGCCGAGGTGAACCGCCGGATCGACGAGCTGATTCTTCCGCTGATCGCCGAGCGGCGCTCCAACGGTCACCGACGGGATCCGGCCGACATCCTAAGCATGTTGATCGATGCGACGTCCGAGGACGGGCAGGGGCTGTCGGACAAGGAAATTCGCGCCGACGTGATCACGTTGATGCTCGCCGGCCACGAGACCACCGCCACCACGTTGGCATGGGTGGCTGATCTGCTGGCCCATCACCCGGCTGTGCAAGAGCGGGTCCGCGCCGAGGTCGGCACCGGTGAGACCGAGTACACCGAAGCGGTGATCAACGAGACTTTGCGATTGCGTCCTGCGGCGCCGATCACGGGCCGGATGACCGCCGGTGAGTACCGTCTCGGCGATTACACCCTGGCGCCTGGGACCCGGATCGTGCTGCTGCTCGACGCCATCAACCGCGACCCGCACACCTATCCGGAGCCGGACGAGTTTCAGCCCGACCGATTCCTGGGTGCGCGGCCGAACCCTTATGCCTGGGTGCCGTTCGGCGGCGGCCTCAAGCGGTGCATCGGGGCGGCCTTCTCCATGTGTGAGTTGACGACGATGCTGCACACCGTGTTGCAGGAGGCAGAGTTAACGCCGGTTGGCGCGCGCCCGGAGTCGCCGCCGTCGCGTGCCGCGCCTGTGGTGGTGCCGGCTAAGGGAACCCGGGTCTATGTCTCCGCTCTCTCCGGTCAACCTTTGTGAGCCTTGCCGCGTCGCGACGATCATTGCATTTAGGTTCCGTGGCCAGTTAGCGCGGCTAATGTGTTGCGTTATGAAGATTCTGATTGGCGGTGCCGCTCTCCTGGCGAGTGTTTCGTTTCCTGCCGTCAGCTACGCCCAAGACCCTCCCGTCTGTCCGGCTGGGATGTGGTGGAACTACGTGCTGAATGTCTGCGACTTTGGTGCTCCAGGTCTTGGTGCTCCAGGTCCCGGTATCGCCGGTCCGATTGTCGGGCCCGCCGGACCTGTCGGAGTTGGGGGAGTGGTTGGTCCGGTGGGCCCCGGCCCGGTAGGGCCCGGTCCGATAGGCCCCGGGCCTCGAGGGCCCGGGCGCTAATCCTGCTTGCGCTCAAGGGGCGGGGCCGGCTCCCCACCCCGGCTCTCGTTTGACTCTGGTGGGCCCGGCCTGACCTCCCTGTCGCGGTGGCTATCAGCGAAGTGAACCCCGATGGAATATACCCGTAGGGGTATATGTTCCTGTGGTATCACCTCATGGACGAAGGGATCACTTCGATGACCGTCACCGACACTCCCGCACCGGTTATGGGCATGCCACGCATCGGCGATGCCGCCCCGGCATTCACAGCCGTCACCACTCAGGGCGAGATCAACTTCCCCGCGGACTATGCTGGCAAGTGGATCATTTTCTTCTCCCACCCAGCCGACTTCACCCCGGTATGCACGAGCGAATTCATGACGTTCGCCTCGATGGCGGAAGAATTCGCCGCCTACAACACCGAATTGGTGGGATTGTCTGTCGATGGCCTCTACAGCCACATCGCTTGGTTGCGCACGATCAAGGACAAGATCGCTTTCCGCGGCATGCGCGACGTCGAGGTCACCTTCCCGTTGATCGAGGACATCTCGATGGAGGTCGCGCAGAAGTACGGGATGATCATGCCGGGCGAGGACACGACTAAGGCGGTGCGCGCGGTTTTTGTCATCGACCCGAACGGCGTTATCCGGACCATCATCTACTATCCGCTGAGCCTCGGTCGCAACTTCGACGAGTTATTACGAGTGGTCAAGGCCCTGCAGACGGCCGACCATTTTGACGTGGCGACGCCAGCGGACTGGCGCCCCGGCGAGGCCGTGATCGTGCCGCCGGCGGGTTCGTGCGGCACCGCGAAAGAGCGAATGGATGAGCAGGTCGGCGGTGTCCACTGCGAAGACTGGTTTTTCTGTACCAGGCAGATCTCCGAGGACGAGGTCGAGTCTGCTATTCGGGGTAGCGGTGCCTCCAAGGTCTGAACCAGGTGTAGGCAGTCCGCTGCAGCTTGACGCTCTACCTGTCAGGCCGCGACGCAGCAGGAAAGGAGATAATCATGTGCTATCCGGTGCGATGTGCGAAATGCGGTAAGACGGGCTGGGCTGGGTGCGGCCAGCACGTCGACGACGTCATGGCGGGCGTGCCTACGGCCCAGAGATGCACCTGTGGGGAAGTCCCTGATGACGATCCCTATGACGTCGGCCCGCGTGGCCGCCGGATCGTGGCGACTGCGATGCGAAGGTTCCGTACGCGATCTGGGTGATTGCTCAACCCCTAGCGATCTCGACGGCCGGATGTGGGGTTGGTTCTGTCGGATCGGGTGCCCAGATGTAAACGCGCGATGCGTTCGATCAGCAGAACCAGCAACGTCGCCGCAGCCGCGCCGGCAAAGACGAGCAATGATGTCCGCACGTTGTTCATCAGCGACGGGTCTACGAGCATGACGATCGCGAGGCTCAGCATCAGCATGCCGCCTACCAGCTTCAGCAGGCGGCCCTGTTTCTCCTGAAGTTTGGTGGCCCGCAAAGTGACGATCGCGCCCCCGAAGATCACCAGCTCGTCTAGTTGGTACACCAGCATGTAGAGGCCGAGCAGCATGGCGAAGATGAGCGGGCTGACATCTTGGGCCGCGACGATGTTTGTCCACAGGACGGGAAATCCTGCCGTGCAGGCAAGTTCGACGAACGACACCCCTGCCGCTAGTACTGCCGTGGCAGCGATCAGTGTCGGCATGGAGTCGGTGACGGCGATGATATGGCGCATCCGCTGGTAGATTCCCGGCTTGCTGGCCTCCGGAATCGTCAGCGACACGCCCTTCTTGAACCAGAAGAAGTCCTTGATGTTGATCGCGGCGAAGCCGGTGGCTATCAGCGCGATGACGATGCGTACCCAGGGCGCGAAACTCACCACCGAGAAGATCGAGAACAGCCCGGCAATGAACAGGGCGTACACGGCCGCCGTCACGAAGATGTAGACCAAGCCGATCACGGCAATCGTGCGCCGAGAGCCGGTGCGCAGGGTCAGCGCAATCAGAACTGACAATACCCACAGCGAGCACGGATTAACGCCATCGACGACAGCGATCAGCAGGGTAACCAGTGTGAGCGACTGGCTTCCGGCATCGACCTCGCCGAAGATCGGCAGGTTGATGACTTCCTGTCCGGGCATCGGCTCTTCTGGGTTTGTAGGTATTCCCGACGGTGGGGATTCGGCAGCCGGCGCGAATACGCCGTCTCCGGCGTCCGGGCAACCGCTGGCCAGACACTGAAGGATCGCGGCCTCAAGTTGGCGCGGAGTTGTCGACTCGACGTAGCCCACCCAATACCTCTGGCCCACAAAGAAGGTGGGTACACCGGTGCGCTTGATCCCGAACTTCGCGATCATGTCGGAGAACACACGCTGGTTTTCGGCGCTGTTCCACACTTCGAGGGAGCGCACCTCGAGTTGGGGGTAGCGGGCCTCTAGCGCGGCGAGCATCGGCTTGGCTGCTGCGCAGTGCGGGCAGTCCTCTCCCCAAAAGAAGTAGAGGGTGACGTCATCCCCTTGCGCAGCGGACGACTCAATAGGAGCAACGAGTGGTGCGATGACCGTCGCCGCCACGAGGAGGGCGACGATCGCGCCGGCCATCGCGATCGGATGTCGGCCGATGTGCTTTCTCAGGTGCCTATCGAGGCAGGGCAGACGCATGAATCCGCGTCATCTGTTCTTCGCAGCATATTTCCCGGTGCTCCATCGCAGGCGGACAGGGGCACGGTTTCTCGTAAACGAGTGCCGCGCCGCACTTCTTGCACTCGTAGCGTTCGCCGGTACTTCGGGGCATCTGGACCTCCGGGAGTGTCGCGGTCCGTATTGTCCGGGTCGGCGGAGTCTTCCTTCACGGAACCGGAATTGGCCGTCTGGACCGTTGCGGTGTCTTCTGATTCACGCTTCCACGTTTCACCACCGTCGATGCCCACCGGAAGGGTCTTAGTGCCCCTTTCTCGCCGGTATCTGCCCGATGGGAGCCACCCCAGGCCGAT
>CAZCHU010000140.1:0-2688 GCA_964498215.1 uncultured Mycobacterium sp.
TCTACCGGGTTCAGGAACGTCCGGAAGTAGTGGTCGTAGACGCCCGTCGACTGGCCGTAGATCACGGTGGTACCGAATCGGGCAGCCCAGAACGAGGCCAGCACGCCGACGCAGTACAGCGGGATGACCACGATGAGACCCGCGACCACCCGAGTGGAGGCAAGGTAGGCGATGCTTCGGATTCCCATCACCTCCAGCGCGTCGATTTCTTCGTTGATTTTCATCGCGCCCAGCTGCGCGGTCGCGCCCGCGCCGATGGTCGCCGACAGCGCAACAGCCGTTGTGGCCGGCGCGATCAAGCGCACGTTGAAGAAGGCTGACGCGAAACCGGTCAGCGCCTCGACACCGATCTCGGCAAAGTCGGTGTAACCCTGCACCGCGACCAGCGCCCCGGTGGTCACGGTTAGAAACCCGACGATGGCGACGGTGCCGCCGATGACCATCAACGCCCCTGCACCCAAGCCCATCTGGGCGATGAGACGGAAGAGCTCGACCCGGTAGTGCCCGACGGCCAGGTAGATCGAACGCAGCGTGGTTCCAAAGAACTTCGTCTGGACGCCGATGGAGTTCCACGGACCAGCGAGCGCCTGATACCGGCTCTTGAGCCAGGGGAACTGTGAGTGCGGCCGGGAGACTGTCACACTGTCACCTTCACAGCGACGGCGGTGGCGACGATGTTGATTGCGAACAGCGCCATGAACGTGAACACCACGGTCTCGTTGACGGCGATGCCGACACCTGCGGGACCTCCGCCAACAGAAATACCCTTATAGCAAGCGATCAGACCCGCCGACAGTCCGAACAGCGCAGCCTTCACCAGCGCGATGATCACGTCGGTGGAGCCGATGATCAGTGTCAATCCCGAAGCGAAAGCCCCCGGCGAGACGTTCTGGACGTACACGGTGAAGAAGTACGCGCCAGCCAGCCCGACCAGGATCACCGTCGCCGACAGCATCAACGACACCAGCATCGCTGCCAGCACCCGGGGAACGACAAGCGCCCGAATGGGATCGATACCCATGACACGCAACGCGTCCAGTTCCTCGCGAATGGTCCGGGCACCCAGGTCGGCGCACATGGCCGTCGCCCCCGCACCAGCGACCACCAACACTGTCACGATCGGACCGATCTGGCGCACGGTACCCAGCGCCGCGCCGGTTCCGGAGAAGTCCGCCGCGCCGAACTCCCTCAACAGGATGTTGAACGTGAAGGTCAGCAGAACCGTGTACGGAATGGTCAGCATCAGCGTCGGCACGATTGACACCCGCGCGACAAACCATGACTGGGTGATGAACTCGCGTCCGGCGAACGGGGGCGTGAACAACGCCACCAACGTGTCGAGCGCCATGGAGAAGAAACCACCCATAGCGCGGATGGGCTTGGCGACAGCACTGGAAGCAACCATCTACTGGATCCTCCCTCGTGCGCACATCACCGCCATGACCGCTGCCCCCCCCAACGAAGCCCGAGCCAATTCAGGCTGCGGGAGACGTTACACATCAGTGGGCGCTGACGAACCGTATATCACCAAATATTGGCGCGGAAATCCGGGACCACATTCCGCGCGTCGCCCCACGAAGCGGTCGAGGCCCCCGCCCCCAGGACTGCGGTGGGCTGCCGATCGGTAACGTGACGTTCCGGGACAAGCGAGAGGACGTCCGTGAGTAAGACCCCCGGCGAGCCGACAACCACGACATTTCGCGGCGCCGCCGGCCTGACCCTGGTCGCCGACGAATGGAACCACCCGGAGGCGACGTCGCCGTCCGGCACGGATTTCGACAGTTCCCGTCCCTCCGTGTTGATGCTGCACGGCGGCGGCCAGAATCGCTTCTCCTGGAAGAAGACCGGGCAGATTCTGGCCTCTCAGGGTCTGCATGTCGTCGCTCTCGACAGCCGAGGCCATGGTGACAGCGATCGCGCACCCGACGCGAAGTACACGGTGGAGGCGCTATCGGCCGACACCCTCGAAGTAATCAGGCAAATCGGTCGGCCGGTGGTTCTCATCGGCGCCAGCATGGGCGGGTTGACCGGGATACTTGCCGCACGCGAAGCCGGCCCCGACAGCGTCCGCCGGCTGATCCTGGTAGACGTCGTCCCCCGGTACGAAAAGGACGGCAGCGCACGAATCCGTGACTTCATGTTCAGCCATGTACACGGGTTCGAATCTCTTGAGGACGCCGCTGAGGCGGTGGCGGCGTACCTGCCGCACCGGGCCAGGCCGCGCAGTCCGGAGGGGTTGAAGAAGAACCTGCGACACCGCCACGGCCGATGGTATTGGCATTGGGACCCAGCGTTTCTCACCAAGCCTGATGAGGATCCGTTCGTCCGAGTCGAACTGCTCGAGCAGGCAGCGATGGAACTGTCCATCCCGATCTTGTTGATTCGCGGCAAGCTCTCCGACGTCGTTAGCGAAGAAGCCGTCCAAGATTTCCTGGCCAAGGTTCCCAACGCGGAGTTCGCTGAGCTGTCCGGGGCGGGACACACCGCCGCCGGCGACGACAACGACGCGTTCTCCGATGTGGTTGCGCAGTTCGTTTTGCGATGAGCAGCCCTGCGCCGTCCGGTGCCGTCACCGGACCAGCATTCGATACTTGACCCGTGACTGGAGTGCAGATCGCGGCGTACGTGCTGGCGGTGATCGTCATCGGCGAGGCGATCGCGCTGGTCGTGCAGACGGTGCGTCTGCAG
>CAZCHU010000140.1:2788-8183 GCA_964498215.1 uncultured Mycobacterium sp.
TGGTCGCCTTTGCCAGACCGGATCAGGCAGTCCAGTGCGGTGTCGACATACAGCGTTCACTGCGGAAGTGCCCCAACGACTTTCGCGTACGCATCGGAATCCATGCCGGTAAGTCGGTCCGGCGTGGCGACGATCTGTTCGGCCGCAACGTCGCGATGGCGGCGCGGGTGGCCGCACAGGCCCACGGCGGCGAAGTCTTGGTGAGCGCGAGGGTACGCGACGCTGTCGACGGCGTTCGGGACATCCCTGAGATCAGCTTCGATGACGGGCGCGAGGCAGAACTCAAAGGTTTCTCCGGGACGCACAAGTTGTATGCGGTCGCGTTCTAATCGGACTCGGCTTCGGCCAGTCGCTGATGCAGGCGCGCGCGGATGTCGTCCGGGGTGTAGGAGTTGCGACGACGTTGATCGCGGGCGACCAGCACACCGCCCGCAACGACGCCGGCGACACCGGCAAGCCCGACCCACTTCCAGATTCCCCGCATGGGGACAGTCTGCCTAAGCTGCGGGAGTGAATCCAAGCACGGTGTCGCTGGAGCGCGCCCTAGACGAGACCCGCACGGGGGACATCTGGTTGTTCCGCGGACACTCGCGCCCCGATCGCGCCATCCAATCGATGACCAACAGTCCGGTCAACCATGTCGGGATGACGGTTGCGATCGACGATCTGCCGCCATTGATCTGGCATGCCGAGCTCGGCGACAAGCTGGTGGACTTGTGGACGGGCACCAATCATCGTGGGGTGCAGCTCAACGACCTGCGTCAGGCGGTACAGCGTTGGATAGGAACCTATGACCAACGCTGCTGGCTGCGCCAGCTCACACCGTACGCCGGGCGGGCGCAGGAGGATCGGATGCTGCGGGTCATCGCCCGGATGGACGGCACCCCATTCCCGACGACGGCGCGGTTGACGGGTCGCTGGATGCGTGGCCGGATGCCCAACCTCGCCGACTTCACCCGTGGGATCCCCCTGGTGCACCGAAAGGTTCGCCAGTCCGTTGAACGCCGAAAGTCGGAGAAGGTCAATGCCGGACTGGAGACCGCATACTGCGCTGAGACAGTGGCCATCACCTACGAGGAAATGGGTCTGCTGAAGACCGAGAAAAACTCCAATTGGTTTGATCCGGGATCGTTCTGGAGTGGTGACACGCTGCCCTTGGCCGCCGGGTATCGGCTTGGCGAGGAAATATCGGTCCTTCCGTAGCCGCGGCGGGCCATCTCGGCAGCGAAACGCCGCCCAAGATGCGCGATGCCTGATGTCCAGGTGGTTTGCTGGTCTCCAGCACACTCATTCGGCACCGCAACGAGGGAGCGCCAGGCATGCCGACAACGACCGAGCCCGCGCACGGCGCTAAGGCGCCCGGCCTGTTCAAGGCGAGGGCGTCGGCCATCTCCATCGTGGTGGCAGCAATCGCGACGCTCGGCGTCGTCTTCGCAGTGCTGCATTCGGCGGATGACGAACCCGAGCAGACGGAATCCATTCCCGCCCAACCCAATACCGTGTCACGTTCGGTCGCCGCGCCGGCGCGCCCACCAGCCGCGACTTCCAAGCCCACAGCGGTAGCGCCGCCGCCCCAGCCTGCGATGCTCGCGATGGACGACCGCGGTTTCGTCGACAGCATCGCGCGCTGCGATCCGGGTCAGCACGCGGTCGCGATCGCGCACACCGCAGGCTCAGCGATGGTCATCTGCCGCAACGCCGACGGATCCCATGAGTACACCGGAACCCGGTTGAGCGACGGGGCTTTCCTGCGGTTGGACGATGTACGGCTAATCCCGGCAGGATTCGAGGCCCGCAACGGCGGCACCACCTACCGGCTGTCGGCCACCGAGTTGGTGGTGATCACCGGCGAGGAACTACTGAGCCGTGACCCGATTGTGGAGTACCGGGCAGGCTGAGCGGTGCCGCTCATCGGGCGCTACAACGTCGCCGAATAGGGCCCGAGCTGTAGGCAATCCGGCGCCGCCAACTGCCCGATCCAGGCGCCGCAGCCCCGGCCCGTCGAGACATAGGTAGCGCCTGCGACGTAAGGCTCGTAGTAGATCTGCGCGCTACCCGAGCCGTCACTCGGGTAACAGCGAGTGACCCGATCACCCGCCTGCATCTGCAGGCAGGCCACGCTCTTGGCCGGGGTAGCCGGCGGGCCACATTGATCGGGGGCCACCGTGGCAGTGACCATGTCAACGCCGGCGATCTGCACGATGTGGGGTGGGGATAGCGTGAAGGAGCACGGCGGTGGCGGCCCCGCGTGAGCGGGGTGCGCTACCGACACCCCCGCGCATGCCGTGGTGACAGCCATCGCGATAACGAGGCCCAGCCGAGTCATACCCCATGGTAGGTCGCCGACGTCGAACCGCGCATCGAATAGCCTGACGCCGACAAGCCTTCGGCCTGTTCGTGCGCGCCGTTAATCAGGCACAGCTGGTGGAGTTGCCGCCCCGGCGCTTGGCCTCGTACATGGCTGAGTCGGCCCGCGCCGTCGTATCAACCACAGATTCTCCGGGGATCGCCAGGGTGGCGCCGATGCTCAGGCTCACGTCGAAAACTCTGCCGTTGTAGTGAACCGGTTCGGCCGCGCGGGTCCGGATCTTCTCCGCGATCCGCACGGCTTCGTCAAGGTTATGCAAACCTGGCAACAGGACCAGCATCTCGTCACCACCGGTACGCCCCACGGTGTCCCCATGGCGCACGCATCGGCAGATGCGCTCTGCCACGGTACGCAGCACCACGTCACCGACAACGTGTCCGTAGGTGTCGTTGATCGTCTTGAAGCGGTCAACGTCGCAGAACAGCACGCCGAAGTCTGACCCCGGACTTCGAGAGCACGTCAACGCGGTCTCCAGACGAGCCAACGCTTCAGCGCGGTTGACCAGACCGGTGAGCGTGTCGAAGTGGGCCAATCGCTCCAACTGCCGATGCGCCTCGATCAATTCTTCATGCTGGCGACGTAACTGCTGCTCATTCTCGTGAAGCTCGGTGATGTCGCGAATCGCGGCCAACATCCGCAGTTTCCCCCCGGCGCGAAGCGGGCTCAACCTGATAGCGACGGGAAACTCTGTTCCGTCGCGGCGCAACGCCCACAAATCCAGACCGGCGCCCATCGGGCGCACCGTCGGATTCTCGAAGAAGTGCGTCCGATGTCGAACGTGCCTTTCCCGGAACCGCTCCGGGAGAAGATCCTCGACCGCACTACCGACCAACTCCTCGCGCCGGTATCCGAACAGCTCATCGGTTTGGGCATTGGCCATGGTGATGCGTCCGTCTGAGCCCACGATGATCAAGGCGTCCGGTGCCGCTTCCAACACCAGGCGATACCGCGCCTCGGCGTCAGCGCGCGCCTTGCTGAGCGCTTCCTTCTCGATCAGCAGCCGCTGCTCGCGTTGGCTGGAAAAGAACACACCCAGCCCCACGAGGACCGAGCCCACTGTGATCGCGAGCACCCATAGCGCATCCCCGCGTAGGCCGGCTTTGAGGAACACCAACCGCGAAAACCCAACCATGATCGGGAAGCCGGCCAGGATCGCGATCAACCGGATCAGCGTCCATCGGTCCGGACGAGCCAGCAGCCAGGCGAGCGGGTCACGGTCCGGCCGCGCAGCAAGTGCCGCCGTGGCGATCAGAAGCAGACCCACGACCGACCCGACCGCCTGCCCGGAGGAACGCGTGGCATCCATCAGCAGAACGGCCTCGAACAGGTAGGTCAGCGCGTTCACTGTGGGCAGCAACACCGCACCCGCCAGACATACCGGCCACACGATGCTGGTCCACCGGCGATCGGATCGGGTCAGGAAAACAGCGACTGCCAGCAGCGTCGCCGACAGCACCGTCCAGAGGCTGGGACGACCGGGCCACGTCACCCCCACCGCCGTCACTGCGTCGGAGAAGAAGATCCGATCCAGCCCGAACGACCTACCGGTCGCATACTCCGCTAAGAACAGTACGGCAAAGAAGCCGCTCACCGCCGCCAGAGCCCGTCCAGTCCACACCAGTGCACGTGAGGGGCGCCCAAGCTGCACAAAGATCGCCACGGCCAACGTGGCCTGGATCAGTGCAGACCACGGCGGCGTGTAAGGCCAGGACTCGAAGAGTCGGGTGAAGCTGGCCTCACCGGTCGCCCAGCCCAACCAATCCAGCATCGAGAGTCCCAGCACTCCGCCCGCCGAGCCGCGCGCGCACCAGAGCAACACACGTTGCTGCCGCTGAGCGTGGTCGGGCACGTCCGGCTCCTCCAGGTTCTCTCGTTAACGCACTGTGCATCAGCGCAATCAGATCGCTCGCTGCCGATCCCCCGCCGCGGGCAACCCGACCATCGTCGACCTAGACGTTGAAACGGAACTCCACCACGTCGCCGTCGGCCATCACGTAGTCCTTACCCTCCATCCGCACCTTGCCCGCAGCCTTCGCCGCGGACATGGAGCCGGCTGCGGCGAGGTCTTCATAGGACACGATCTCGGCCTTGATGAATCCCTTTTCGAAGTCTGAATGGATGACCCCGGCAGCCTTAGGCGCGGTATCGCCCTGGTGAATCGTCCAGGCGCGAGCCTCTTTCGGCCCCGCCGTCAGGTAGGTCTGCAACTTCAGGGTATGAAACCCTGCCCGCGCCAACGCATCCAGGCCACGCTCCGTCTGACCGATCGACTCTAGCAGCTCGGCGGCCGATTCCTCATCGAGCTCCTGGAGCTCTGCTTCGATCTTGGCGTCCAGAAAAACCGCATCGGCCGGCGCGACCAACTCCCGCAGTTCGGCGAGCCGTGCCGGGTCGGTGAGCACGGACTCGTCGGCGTTGAACACGTAGAGAAAAGGCTTGGAGGTCATCAGGTTCAGCTCCCGCAGCAGCGACATGTCCACCTCGGCAGAAAAGAGGGTCCTGCCACCGTCGAGGACCTGCTGGGCAGCGCAGGCCGCGTCGAACGTGGGTCTACGGTCCTTATGAGTCCGGGCCTCCTTCTCCAGCCGAGGCAGCGCACGCTCCATCGTCTGCATGTCGGCCAGGATCAGCTCGGTCTCGATGATCTCGATGTCGGACTTGGGATCGACCCGGCCATCAACGTGGACGACGTCATCGTCGGCGAACACTCGCACCACCTGACAGATGGCGTCGCTCTCGCGAACGTTGGCCAGGAACTTATTGCCCAACCCGGCACCCTCGGAAGCACCTTTGACGATGCCGGCAATGTCCACGAACGTCACCGGCGCCGGCACGACCTTCTCGGAGCCGAAGATCCTGGCCAACTCGCCAAGCCGCGGATCCGGCAGCGCCACCACACCTTCGTTCGGCTCGATCGTGGCGAACGGGTAGTTGGCAGCCAACACGTCGTTGCGCGTCAACGCATTGAACAAGGTCGACTTCCCGACGTTTGGCAGTCCGACGATTCCCAGATTCAGGCCCACGGAC
>CAZCHU010000141.1:0-8113 GCA_964498215.1 uncultured Mycobacterium sp.
GCGATCTGCGAGCCCACCCGCGAGAAGACCTCAGGATCTTGACCAATCGGGTCTTCGATGTCAGACACCTCGCCTGCGGCCAGCCGCGGGCGGAGCGCCGAGAGGTCTTTGATGGTCGTTGCATTGCACTGCGTAACAAGCCGCGCAGCCTCAATCAAGGTGAACGTTTTGTGCAGCTTGTTTGGGGCAAGTTCCAGAACAGCGTCCCGATGGGCCTTCGTCATGGTGAGCACGAGGTCGGCGTCCGACGTCGTTTTGGCCGTGAGTTGTCGAGCGGCGAAATTGGATGGCTCACCGCCGAGCTCTTGGAGGACAACGGCCGCATCGCGATGTATCGAGTGTCCGATCACTGCGCGCGTTCCTGCGCTGGATGCTACAAAGTCCGCAATCCCAGACTCAGCGGCGTACGCAGCAGCAAGTCGCTCCGCCGTGGGCGACCTGCAGATGTTTCCCGTGCATACAAAAAGTAGATGCAGGGCACGCTCCTTTCCTGAAAAGACACCATGTAACGCGCCGCTGGCGTTCCCGCAGCCTTTAGACCGAATCGATGTCGGTATCGGCGCTGAATACCCCCAACAGGTCGCGGGCTGAAACTATGCCTATCAGGGCGCCGTCCTGCTCCACCAGCAGATGGCGAATGTAGTGATCCATCATCCGGACAGCCGCTTCTCCGACCGTGGTCTCGGCCTCGCACCACACGAGATTGGTGCTGGCGACGTCGAGGGCGCGCAACGAAGCCGGGTCCTTACCGTCGGCCACAACCTTGGCGACGTCACGTTCGCTCACCAGCGCCGCGGGCCGCTCATCGTCGCCCACGACGACCGCCCCAACCTTGGCGGCCACGATCGCTTTCGCAACGTCGGCAACCGTGGCGTCGGCGGCGACGCGCGCCACCGGATCGCCGGTAAGGGTGGCCAGGGGGATGGAGTCGGCGGAAGGAATGTCAGTCACGCCACCATGCTCGCATTGGCAGCGTCGACAACTGCGACCCGCCCCCCTGTCAATTTTCGGGTTGTGTGAATTCCTCAGCGGCCTGGTTGTGGGCCGTCATCGCGGTACGACTTTCAGCCGGTCATCTGGTCGGCGTGCAGGTTCTTCGCGGTTGGTGAGGTGGGCACCGAGGCGGGGTCAGGAAAGGTGTGCAGCACTCGGTCGGCGGTGCCAGAGCTCGTCACCGTGAACCAGTAGTGCTCGTTCTTGAAGTGGTGCAGTCGGTGGTTGCGGTAGATCGCCCGGTACATACGCGTTTTCGGCTTGTAGTCGGTATGGATGAGGTAGTGGCTCCACTCGTAGCCCAAGCCGAGCACAGTCAGGAACACAAGGAAGGTCAGACCCAGGCCAGGACGCGGGAACGCCAGCAGCGCAACCGCAATGGCCACTGGCAGTACCCACAGCAACGCCGGCCAGGGAATGAAGATCTCCGGCACGCTGCGCGGAGCCATGTGGTGTTCCCGGTGCTTTCGGGCCAATAGCGAATCGATGGTCAACCGCCCGATGCGGCGTGGCCGCCAATGCAGGATGACGACGTGGATCATCCACTCGAAGAAGGGGAAGACGGCCACCATCACCACCGGCACCAGTGCGTCGGTGTACTGCCAGTCGCCGACGGCGATGCGCGCGGTGAGCGCACCGATAAGGGTGGCGAGGATCATCCATGGAGACGGGTAGCTCCTGAACTCGCGCCACGCGTCGGCGAGGGTAAAGGTTTTTCGCGCAGTCGCAGTGCTCATCGGGTTTCCTCCAGAGACGTGAACACGGCTCTCAGTGCCGTGGTCGCGGGTTCGAGTAGGTCCAGTGCGGCTTGTCTCGCGGCGGGAGCATCACCGGCGGATATCGCACGAGTGAGGTTGCGGTAGGCCTGTGGGCGGCCGACCTCGGCTGCCATGACGACGGCCAGTGCGGGCAGCGCGGGCTCATAGGCTGCGCGCAGGGTGTTGTACATCAGGCGGAACACGATCGAGTCCGCACCGTCGACGACGTGATCCCAGAACGTCATTGCGTGACGTTGCCGCTCGACCGGATCGCTCTCGGCCTCCAACGCGGAGACGGCCGCATCGAGCAACTGGGGGAGGTCCGGCCCACGCCGCTGTGCGGCGAGTTCGGCAACCTTGGGCCCGTTGTGTAGACGCGCCTCAAGGATGCTGCGCGCGACGGTGAGATCCAGCTCTCCGTTCCGCAGTAGTAGCCGGGGCAGCAGGTCCAGTCCGGCGTGCCGGCGAAAGTCGCGCACCGTGGTGGCGTTGCCCTGGCGGACTTCAACCAGGCCGGCGGCCGAGACCCGTTTGAGCGCTTCGCGCACTGCGGGACGCGAAACCTCGAGCGCCTCGGCGAGTCGGCGCTCGCTGGGCAGCGTGTGGCCCGGTTCCATCTCGCCGCTGAGCACCTCGGCGACGATCTGCTCGAAAACGTCTTCGGGCACAGATCTGCGATTCACCGGCTGCATGGCCATGCTTCCACCATGCCCGGCCATGGGTCAGACGTCAAGTGGTCAGACCACTATGCCCAGGGGCCGTGTTCTCGCTCGTGTGCACCGGTCTCGCTGGGCCGGCCCTCACCCTTTGTCTCGTAGCCGGACCAACCGTGTCGTTGAACTTTCGTCCAACTCCGCGACATCGGATCGCGATCGCAGGAAATCGCTGAAGGATTTGAACCCCAGGGACTTCTCGCTGAACGAGGGGTCCATGCGCTTCATCTGCGCTTTCACCGCGGAGTTGTGCAGCCAGTCGGCATCGTCTTTCTCCAGACCGATCTGCAATGCGCGGGTCAGCAGACCGGTGGCGGCCACCTGCGGATCCGCTTGCTCGGAATCTTCCGCAGGCTCGGACTCGGCTGCCTTCGTCCGTCCGGAACGCCGTTTCGGTGCCGGCTTCTTCTCGGCCGCACCCTTGGCCGCGGCAGCCTCTTTGGATGCGGCAGTGGACTCGAATGCCGGGACTCCGGGCAGAGCGTCGTAGGTGACAAAGTCGTCGCACGCGGCCGCGAGCATGCGGCTCGATGATCCGGCCACCCCTATCCCCACCACATACCGGCCGAGACGCTTGCACCGCTGCGCCAGCGCGATGTAGTCGGAGTCGCCGGCCACGATCACCACATGCGTCAGGTCGGGCAATCGGAACATGTCCTCGACCGCGTCCACCGCCAGCCGGATGTCGGCACCGTTCTTGCCGTAGGCGGCCGCCGGAAACAGTTGCACGAGGTCCACCGCGCGTCCTACCAGTTGGCCCCGGTAACCGGCATTGACCTCGGCTGACCAGTCGGCATAGGCGCGCGTCAGCACCAACGTGCCGAACGATGACGCAAAGTCAATGATCGCACCGACGTCGACGGTGGCGCGGGCGAGTCGGCCTGGGTCGTCATCGCTTCCCTTGGCTTTGTCTCGCTGGAAGGAATTTCGGCCATTCACCTGGTCGTATCGCGAGATCACGATGTTGTCGAAGTCGAGGTACACCGCGACACGCGTCGCGTCGGATTCCGTCATGGCCCCAGTCTGGTCGATGAACTCTCCGGTAGTCCTCGATAGCGTCGGTCAGCCCGGATTGGCTCAAGTCGGGCGCGCGGAGTCGGCGGACAGCGCACCATGGGAACCAACATCAGGCCCACCTGGGAGGTGCTTTCGCAGGGTGAGTAGCGCCGCAACAGGCCTGGAGCCGACCACACATACCGTGCTTGCCGACGCTGATAGCGGCGCCTATCACTCGCTGCGGCAACGGCCGGACACCCGCGCGGAGCGGTACGCCCTCGGTAAGAGCTTGCGTAAACGGGTGCCTCGCCGGTCGCTGGCAGACTGGGCGCCGCCTCCGGGCCGACCGGACCCGATAGATCTCATCAACGTCAATCACCGCGGTCGGTTGGACCGGTTAATCCCGGTTCGGGTGGGACGCATGGCCGCCTCCCCGTATGGCTTCCTGCGAGGCACCGCCGTGGTGATGGCCGATGATGTTGCCGGTCTACCGTCGACCGGTATCACGCCGGTGGTCTGCGGCGACGCACATCTGGGCAACTTCGGCTTCTACGCATCGCCCGAACGCGATCTGGTGATCGATCTCAACGACTTCGACGAAGCGCACCCAGGGGGTTGGGAGTGGGACCTTCGTCGGTTGGTGGCCAGTACCTGGGTGGCGGGCCGCCACAACGGCGCCAGTGAGGTCGAGTGCGGTGCGGCAGTGCAGTCCTGCGTCTCGGCATACCGGCTGGAGTTGCGTCGGCTGGCCAACGAGCCGTTGTTTTCCCGCTCCTTCACCAGACTGGGCGTCGACCGGCTGGCCGGCCAGACAGCTGGACCGCTGGCCGACGAAGTACGACGGTCGGCCAAGCGAGCACGCAATCGCACCAGCGACCGCGCGCTACCCCGGTTCACCCGAGAGGTCGGCGGCGTCCGCCGGATCGTCGAAGAACCGCCGCTGATCACCCGGTTGCCGGAGCGTGAGGCACAAGCCTTGGCCGAAGCGCTCGACGACTATCTGCCGACCCTGTCCACGCACTGGCGCCGGGTGCTGGGCGGCTACACCCTGCTGGATGTCGCGCACAAAGTAGTGGGTGTCGGCAGCGTCGGGTTGCGCGCGTATGTGGCACTGCTGGAAGGTTCTTCGGCCGAGGACGTCGTCTTTCTGCAACTCAAGCAGGCCCGCCGCTCAGTCCTGGCGCGCTATGTGCACGGCGAGGCTGCGGTGCATGCGCATCAAGGCCAGCGGGTGGTCGAGTATCAACAAGCCCTGCAGACGGTCAGCGACCCGTTACTGGGCTGGACGACGGTGGACGGACGGCAGTACTACGTGCGCCAGTTCCGCAACATGAAGGGCACCATTCCGTTGGATGCGATGGACCCCAAGGCGCTCATCGACTACGCCGGGGTGGTCGGTCAACTGCTGGCCAAAGGGCATGCACGCACCAGCGGCGCCTCGATGATCGCCGGTTACCTGGGCCGCTCGGAACGGGTGGATGACGCGTTGTGTGTCTTCGCCCGTCGATACGCCGACCAAACCGAAGCCGACCACGCGGCGTTGGTGTCGGCCGTCGACAGCGGCAGGTTGCCGTGCGAGCGTGGTGTTTAGGTCGGTTGCCGGAAAAGGTGGGAGCCATCGGACGAATTCGCCGCCTTGGAAACATCGATCAATGCACACTCGATGCCATGAATTCAGCCGGCGCCGGCGATGGCCAATTGACCGACGGTTTCCATCTCGTGGTCGATGCCCTCAAGCTCAACGACGTAGCGACCATCTATGGCGTGGTCGGCATCCCGATCACCGACCTTGCCCGGCTGGCCCAGGCCTCGGGCATCCGCTATATCGGCTTCCGGCACGAATCCGATGCCGGTCATGCCGCCGCGGCGGCGGGCTTCTTAACCCGCAAACCGGGTATCTGCCTTACCGTTTCGGGCCCGGGATTCCTCAACGGCCTGGTGGCGCTGGCCAATGCAACGGTGAACTGCTTTCCCATGGTTCACATCGCCGGATCCAGCACACGCGCCATCGTCGATCTGCAGCGCGGCGACTACGAGGAGCTTGACCAGTTGGCCGTCGCCAGGCCGCTGGCAAAAGCGAGCTACCGGATCGACCGGATCGAGGACATCGGACGCGGGGTTGCCCGAGCCATCCGCACTGCGGTGTCGGGTCGTCCGGGCGGGGTGTACCTCGACATTCCAGGCGAGGTCCTGGCCGAGACCATCGGTGCGAACGAAGGCGCGGGCACCTTGTGGAAGGTCGTCGATCCGGCGCCGAGCCAGTCGCCATCCGATCACGCTGTCATGCAGGCCCTCGACCTGCTGGCCGGTGCCCGCCGTCCTCTCGTCCTGCTGGGCAAAGGCGCCGCCTATGCCCAAGCCGACGAATCGATCAGGTCGTTCATCGAAACGACCGGCATACCCTTCGTGCCCATGTCGATGGCCAAGGGTGTGGTTCCCGACGATCATCGGCTGTGTGCGGCGGCGGCTCGATCCCTGGCCCTGTCCCGGGCCGACGTCGTGCTATTGGTCGGCGCGCGGTTGAACTGGCTACTCAACCATGGTGCGGTCCCGACCTGGTCACCGGAGGCGAAGTTCATCCAGGTCGACGTCGAACCAACCGAATTCGACAGCAACCAGCCGATTACCGTCCCGCTGGCCGGCGATGTCGGTTCTGTTGTCGGCGCGCTGAACAGATCCTTGGATCGCCGGCCGGTGCGCTGCCCGGACGACTGGGAGGCGGAACTTGACGCCCGGCGCGCGCGCAACGCGGCGGCGATGACACAACGGCTGGCAGAAGATCCCCGGCCGATGCGCTTCTACAACGCGCTGCGTCCCATCCGCGAGTTCGTCAAGGACCACCCCGAGGTCTATCTGGTCAACGAAGGCGCAAACGCCCTGGACATCACCCGCAATGTCGTGGAGATGGCCCTGCCTCGGCACCGGCTCGACTGCGGCACCTGGGGTGTGATGGGCATCGGGCTGGGCTATGCGATCGCCGCTGCCGTCGAGACCGGTCAGCCGGTCATCGCGATCGAGGGTGACAGCGCCTTCGGGTTCAGCGGAATGGAGATCGAAACCCTCTGCCGCTATAACCTTCCCGTCACGGTCGTAGTTCTCAACAACGGTGGCGTCTACCGAGGCGACGACATCGACCCGACCGGCAGCGACCCCGCGCCCACGGTGCTTGCGCCCCGGGCCCGCCACGAACGAATCATCGAAGCCTTCGGCGGTGCGGCATACCACGTGCGGACCCCTGCTGAGTTGGGTGAGGCGCTGTCCGCCGCCCACAACGCGGGACGGCCCGCGCTCATCGACTGCGAACTAGACCCGGCGGCCGGCGTCGAAAGTGGCCACCTGACGAGCCTTAACCCGCGCAGTGCCCTGCAACCCGCATCGACCTGATAGAGAGGATGCATTCGTGACCACGTCCAAATCTCCAGTGGCACCAGGGGTATCGCTTGGTGACCTCGCCGAACATGTGGCGAAGACCCACGGCTCGGAGCCCGCGTTGGTGGCGGTCGCAACCGGCGCCCGGATCACCTATGAGGTGTTGGCCGACCTTGTGAGCAACGTCGCCATGTCCCTGTCGCGTCATGGGTTACGCAGCGGTGATGTCGTCGGGCTGCGTACGGCCAACAATGCCGGCTATGTGGCGGGCCTGCTCGGCGCGGCAAGGGCAGGGCTGGTGACGGTACCGCTGGATCCTGCGCTGCCGCGTGCGGAGCAGCAGGTCCGGCTCAGGCGTGTCGGCGCGCGGGCCGTGCTGACCGATCAGCCCGCAACGTCGGCGGATGCGTGCCCCGACATGCTGATCGAAGTCAGCGCGTCAGGGCCTACCGGTCTGGGATGCGATGTGAGCGGCACACCGGCTGCCGTCGTGGATCCTTCGCCGGTGGGGTTGTCGGCATCGGACGCTCTGGTGATGTTCACCTCAGGCACAACCGCGATGCCGAAGATGGTGCCGTGGACACACGATGGACTCAACGCCGCGATGGCCAACGTCGCTACCGCATACGACCTGGGCCCTGCCGATAGCACCGTCGCGGTGATGCCGATGTTCCACGGGCACGGATTGGTGGCTGGACTTCTTGCGACCTTGAGCACCGCGGGGTGCCTCGGGTTGCCCACGATGGGCCGGTTCTCCGCGCAGCACTTCTTCGACGAACTGGATTGCGTTGACGCCACCTGGTTCACCGCGGTGCCCACCATTCACCAGATTCTGTTGAACACCGCCCCCGCCGACGCCGCAGCCGGCGCCCGGTTGCGCTTCCTGCGCAGTTGCAGCGCACCGCTGCCGCCCGAGGTCGCGCGGCGCCTGGAGGCTGCGTTCGACGCTCTTGTGCTACCGGCCTATGGGATGACCGAGGCGACTCACCAAGCGTGTGCGGTGACGGCGTCGGCCGATCTCGAGACGCGGCTGCGCACGGTGGGCCATCCAATCGGCGCCGAACTGCGCATCACCGACGACGTTGGCGAGGCCTGCCCGTCGGGAGTCAGAGGCGAGGTCTGGCTACGCGGCCCCGCAGTGACCCGCGGCTATCTCAACAATGCTCAAGCCACCGCAGACACTTTCGTCGACGGTTGGCTGCGGACCGGCGACCTCGGCTCGGTAGACCCTTCGGGAGTGCTGACCCTTGACGGCCGGATCAAGAACATCATCAATCGCGGCGG
>CAZCHU010000142.1:0-8066 GCA_964498215.1 uncultured Mycobacterium sp.
GTGCCCGGTGTCGTATGGTTCCGCGACCTTCTCGGGCGTCTGGCCGATGCCGGATGCACGGTGGTGGTGGCGACGCACATGCTTAGTGAGGTGTTGCTGACCGCTGATCGCATCGCCATCCTCGACGCTGGGCGATTGAGGCTGGTCGACAGCCTGGACGACGCCATCCCGGCCGACGCCGACGGGCAGGAGTGGTTGGAGTCCGAGTTGCTGTCCGGGCTGGTGAGGTGCGGGTGAAGGCGGCTCACGTTACGCGCAGCCTGCACGCCGAAACCGTGCGTACCGCGGGGAGTAGTCGTCTGTGGACCGTTCTGATCCCCGCGGCGGTTGTCGTGCCGATCGCGATAACTTTCGTCATCGCCCGGGTTTCTGAGTCGTTCGCGCGTATCCCCGGGCAGCTGTCGGTATTGCAGGTCTCGACGTCCAACGCCGGCTACTGGGTCATCACCATCACGATCACCCTGATAGCGGTCGCCGCCGCAGATGGGCAGTCCAGCGAAAACCGATACCGGGTAGGAGACTACGTTCGGCTGGCGTTCCCCGGGCAGTGGTCCGCACTGTCAGGGCGGTGGCTGTTCTACGGATCGTTCGGTGCCGCGATTGTTGCGGCGACACTGCTCATCGTGCTCGTTGCGCTGCCCGTGCTGTTTCCTCATGTCTACGGCGCGGTGTCGGCCACCGACGGGGTCGCGGTCCGAATGCTGTGGACCGCTGCGGTGTTGGCGTTCTTCGCGGCGGGCGCCGGCGTCGGCGTCGGTGCGCTGATCCGGTCCCCGCTGGGGGCGGCAGGCGCAATCCTCGTGTGGGCCTTCGTCGTCGAGTCTGCGGCCGGATATCTACCCAGTGGCGCTTTCCTGCAGCGTTTCCTGCCGGTCCTCAACGGGGTGTATGCGACCGGCCAGGACACCGTATTGCTTCCTCCGTGGGGTCAGAACGTCGCACTGCTGTTTGTGTGCGCACTATTCACGGCGATCTTCCTGATCGCCGGCGTTGAAAGGAGTATCCGCCATGCTTGATTCGGGGCCGACAGGCCGAGACGCCCTTCCGCTCGCCGAGCGCTCGGACGCCGACCTTCCGGGCCATTGGTTGTTGGCCCGGCTGGGCAAGCGCGTGCTGCGACCCGGGGGTCTGGAATTGACCACGCGACTCCTGGATGCTGCTCGCATCCAGGACGCTGATGTCGTGGAACTCGGACCTGGGCTGGGTCGCACCGCCAGTGACATCGTCGCCCTGCGGCCGCGGACCTACGCGGGGGTTGACGACACCGCGGCAGCGACTGCCGCCGTTCGGGAGATCGTCGCGCCGGTCGACGGGAAAGTTGTCGTCGCCGACGCCGCTGAGACCGGATTGCCAAGCGCCAGTGCCGATGTAGTGGTCGGTGAAGCCATGCTGACGATGCAGGGAGATAAGGCCAAGAGGGCGATCGTCGCCGAAGCCTTCCGCGTGTTGCGGCCCGGCGGCCGCTACGCGATCCACGAGCTCGGTCTGACACCGGCCTCGATGCCCCAGGAGACCAAGGACGAGATTCGCCGTGACATGGCTCGTGCCATCAAGGTCAACGCGCGACCTCTCACGGAAGCTGAGTGGACACAGTTGTTGACTGACGCTGGATTTGAGATCGCCAGCGTCGACCACGCGCCTATGGCCTTGCTCAATCCCGCCCGTGTCCTGGCCGACGAAGGGCTGGTCGGAGCGCTGCGAATCGTCGGCAATCTCATCAGGCGCGGCGCTGCGCGGCGCCGCGTCATCGGCATGCGGCGTACCTTCCACCGGTACCGGCGTTCACTCACCGCTGTCGCGGTCGTCGGCGTCGTGCCGGAACGATGACAGACACACCTGGCCGGCACGCCGAGCGTGGTGCTTGTGCACAGAAATCGGCACGAATCGGTACGTAGCCCACACGCTCGCAGCGGTGACGCTACTTGTGCACGTGCAGCGGGCCCTGTTCCTTCTTGTACAGCGCTTTGAGCATCCGATCGCGGAAGAAGGCATTGTCGATGAGCTTGATGCCGGAATTGGCGACCGCCGGCATCCCGAAAAACTTGTGGAAGTAGCGGCCGCGCTTGTACTCCCGGCCCCACGCGGCTTCCATCCGCTGCGCATAGTTGGTGAAGTCGTCGGGCCCGCCATTGGTCAATGCCGCGATCGCGCATTCCCCCGCGGCTAAACCGGATTCGAGTGCCTTGGAGATGCCTGCGCCCGATGCCGGCTTGCCCGCCCCCAATGAGTCGCCGGTGAACAACACACCGGGACGCCAGGGCGGCCACGCCGTGAATCCCATCGGTAGTCGCCAGGCGCGCACGCTCTTGTTCTTCTTGAGGTCCTCGATGGCCGGTAGCTCCCAATCGCGTGGCAGCGTCCGCAGGAAGTCGCCGAGGAATTTTGTGGCATTGATCGACTGCCAGTTCTTGTAGCTGTTGACGTAGCCCAAACCGATGTTGAACACACCGTCGCCCATCGGAAAAACCCAGCCGTACCCAGGCAACTGATCGCCCTCGAATTGCAGCTTCAAATAGATGTCGAGGCTGTCGGAGTCGGGGCGGTTGGCATGCATCTCCGAGCGGATCGCGATCGCCGAGTACCCGTTGTACTCCGAGTCGATCTTCAGCGCGCGTTTGATGGGGGAGTAGGCGCCGTCCGCGGCGATCACCGCGTCGCCGTAGACTTTCTCGCCGCCTTTCAGCGCCACACCGATCACTTTGCCGCTGGCGTCCAACTCCGGGCCGGCGACCTCGGCGCCCTGGCGCACCTCGGCCCCGGCGGACTCGGCGTGCTTGAGCAGCACCGTGTCCAAGTGCGTGCGGCTGACAGTGTGGCCGTGATCGGGCATCCCCGGACGTTTAGGGAACGACAACTCCCACTGGCTAGGGCTGAACACCGTCACCCGGTTGACCCGGTGAAAGGTGGCGACTTCGTCGGCCAGGCCCATCTTCTGCAGGTAGCTGACAGCCCGCGCGGTCAGGCCGTCCCCGCAGGGCTTGTCGCGGGGGAACTGCGCCTTGTCCAGGACGACGACCTTGGCGCCGGTCTGCGCGGCCTGCCAAGCCGCGGCCGAGCCGGAAGGCCCGCCACCGGCGATGACTAGGTCGTATCGCTGCGTCATGAGTCTCGTCTCGTCGATCGGCTGTCGCAGGCGATAGTACCCAAAGTCCGGGTGAGCCAGCGCACCGGAAGAATGCCTGGTTGTTCGGCAACCAATCGGCCGCGCGATGGTCTGGGCAGGTCAGCGGCCTCGCTCCGGGTACAGTGATCGGGTGCGGCGAGGGTCGAGGACACGCTCTTCTGAGGAGCCGGGTGTCAAGGTGGATGCCCGCAGCGAGCGTTGGCGCGAGCACCGCAAGAAGGTGCGTTCCGAGATCGTCGATGCGGCATTCCGGGCGATCGACAAGCTGGGGCCGGGGGTGTCGCTGCGTGAGATCGCTGAGGAAGCCGGCACCGCCAAGCCGAAGATCTACCGGCATTTCACTGACAAGTCCGATCTGTTCCAGTCGATCGGCCAGCGGATGCGCGACATGCTGTGGGCGGCGATCTTCCCGTCGATAGACATCGCGAAAGACCCGGCGCGCGACATCATCCACCGCGCCGTGGAGCAGTATGTGCGCCTGGTCGACGAACACCCCAATGTCATTCGCTTCCTCATGAAGGGTCGTTTCGCCGAACAGACCGAATCCACGATGCGGGCGTTGACCGAAGGTCGCGACATCACCCTGGCGATGGCCGATATGTTCAGCAACGAGTTGCGCGAAATGGAACTTGACGGTGCGGCCTTCGAGCTGGCCGGATTCGCCGCTTTCGGGGCAGCGACTTCGGCGACCGACTGGTGGCTGGGCTCCATGGACGACAGCCCGCGACGGCTGCCGTCGGAAACGTTCGTCGAGTACCTGACCACGATCATGCTGGGTTCCATCAACGGCACGTGTGAGGTGCTGGGCATCCGCATAGACCCCGACGTCCCCCTGCACGAAGGCGTTCAGCGCTGCGAGCAGGTCGCCTGACCTTCGCGGCTCCGGGCCGCGACGTATCCGGTACCCGCGTTCCCAAGTACAGTCGGGTTCATGACCGTCGCTGAACACGCCGAGGACGTCTCGGTCGACCACACCCCGGTGCGCACCCGCGCGTTGATCATCGGCTCAGGATTCTCCGGGCTCGGGATGGCCATCGAACTTCAGCGCCAAGGCGTCGAATTCGAGATCTTGGAGAAAGCTGACGAAATCGGCGGCACCTGGCGCGACAACACCTATCCCGGTTGCGCCTGCGACATCCCGTCGCACATGTACTCGTTCTCGTTCGAACCCAAGGCCGACTGGTCCCACATGTGGTCGTTCCAACCGGAGATCCAGGACTACCTGCTCGGTGTGACCGAGAAGTACGGGTTGCGCCGTTACATCCACTTCGGCGCGCACGTCGACCGCGCGCAATGGGACGACGATGAGCTGCTCTGGCATGTGTTCACCACAGATGGCCGCGAGTTCCTCGCGCAGTTCCTCATTTCCGGAGCCGGTGGCCTGCACATCCCGCTGACCCCGGAGTTCGAGGGTCTCGACGACTATCGAGCCGCAGGTGGCGTCGCGTTTCACTCCGCGCAGTGGGATCACACCGTCGATATCGCCGGCAAGCGGGTCGCGGTGATCGGAACCGGCGCCAGCGCCATCCAGATCGTGCCCGAGATCGTCAAGGACGTCGCCTCGCTGCAGCTATACCAGCGCACCCCGGCATGGGTGATGCCCAGGCCGAACAATCCGATCCCGGAAGGCATGCGCCGGGTGTTCGCCAACGTGCCGGGTACCCGGGCGGCCACCCGTGCGGGCATCTACTGGCTGCACGAATTGGTCGGGTTCGCGATGACCAGACAGCCCCGGCTGCTCAAGGTCGGCGAGTTGCTCGGCAGGTGGAACATCCGGCAGTCGATCAAGGACCGGGAGCTGCGCCGCAGGCTGACGCCGGACTATCGGGCGGGCTGCAAGCGGATCCTCAACTCCGACACCTATTATCGCGGGATCGCTGACCCGAAGACCGAATTGGTCACCGATCGCATCGTGCGGTTCAGCCCGAAGGGCATCGTCACGGCCGACGCCAGTGGGCGTGAAACGGTCCGCGAGGTGGACGTCGCGGTGTTCGCGACCGGCTTCCATGTCACGGACTCCTACACCTACGTCGATATCAAGGGGCCCAGCGGCGAGAACCTCATCGATCGCTGGAGCTCGGAGGGCATCGCGGCACTTCGCGGCATCACCGTCGCCGACATGCCCAACCTGTTCTTCCTTCTTGGCCCGAACACCGCGCTGGGACACAACTCGGTGGTTTTCATGATCGAGTCGCAGATTCAGTACGTCGGCCAGGCCATCGCCGCGGTGGACCGTGCCGGTGCCCGCGCGGTCGCTCCGACGCGGGCTGCGCAGGACAGCTACAACGGCGAACTGCAGGACGCCTTGGGTGGCACGGTGTGGAGCACCGGCGGTTGCCGAAGCTGGTATCTGGACGAGCGCGGCGTGAACCGCACGCTGTGGAGTGGGATGACCTGGCAGTACTGGCTGGCCACCCGCCGGTTCAAGGCCTCCGAGTACACGTTCCTCCGCCCGCGACGCGACACGCCAACACAAGATGTTGCGGCGTCACACGCTCTGATCCCCAACAAGTTGTAGTGTCGGAATCGGCTGGTGGAACAGGTCGAAGCCAGCGAAAAGCCGCTCACATATTGGCGAAATGGGGTCCGGGTGTCCGAGGGAATAAAGCTGATCGACCGCGTCTCCGCGATCAACTGGAACCGCCTCCAGGATGACAAGGACGCCGAGGTCTGGGAGCGGCTGACGGGCAATTTCTGGCTGCCCGAGAAGGTCCCGGTGTCCAACGACATCCCATCCTGGGGAACGCTCAACGCCCACGAGAAGCAGCTGACGATGCGGGTGTTCACCGGCCTGACACTGCTGGACACCATTCAGGGCACCGTCGGTGCGGTCAGCCTCATTCCCGACGCGCTGACCCCGCACGAGGAAGCCGTCTACACCAACATCGCCTTCATGGAGTCGGTGCACGCCAAGAGCTACAGCAACATCTTCTCCACGCTGTGCTCGACAATCGAGATCGACGAGGCGTTCCGCTGGTCGGAAGAGAACCCGAACCTGCAGCGCAAGGCCGAGATCGTGATGAACTTCTACAAGGGCGACGACCCGTTGAAGCGCAAGGTGGCCTCGACGCTGCTGGAGAGCTTCCTGTTCTATTCAGGCTTCTATCTGCCGATGTACTGGAGCAGCCGGGCCAAGCTCACCAACACCGCCGACATGATCCGGCTGATCATCCGCGACGAGGCCGTGCACGGCTACTACATCGGCTACAAGTTCCAGAAAGGGCTGGCGCTGGAGGACGAGGTTCGCAAGGCCGAGCTCAAGGACTACACCTACGAGTTGCTCTTCGAGCTTTACGACAATGAGGTCGAGTACACCCAGGATCTCTACGACGGGGTGGGTTTGACCGAGGACGTGAAGAAGTTCCTGCGCTACAACGCCAACAAAGCGTTGATGAACCTAGGGTACGAGGCGTTGTTCCCGCGCGACGAGACCGATGTCAACCCGGCGATCCTGTCCGCGCTGAGCCCCAACGCCGACGAGAATCACGACTTCTTCTCCGGGTCGGGTTCCAGCTACGTCATTGGCAAGGCCGTCAACACCGAAGACGAGGACTGGGATTTCTAGATCTTTCGTTCAGCCAACGTGGGCTGACGTCCGATGGCGATCATGACGCTCTATCTTCTGCGGGGGATCGTCGCGCATGTTGGAATAAGTTCCGTTGCGTTGCGCGGCTCTGCCCGACCGCGTTCTCGCGCGCAGATGTCCGACGCTCAATGAGGATGCCTCCATGAATATCGATTCCATCTCGGTGTATGTCGGTCCCAACGTTCATGCGCGGGAGGCGCTGATCCGGCTCAAACTGGATGTCAAGCCGAGCTACGCCCAAACCCTCAAGGGCCTCGGGGCGGGTGTGATCGACAAATTGGCGGCGGTGCTACCGGGGCTTGCGCAGGAACAGGCAGACTGGCGCGCTGCCTTGCACGCCGGCGAGGGGCTTTCCGTCGGCGACCTGGTCGCACGGCTGGCCCTGGCGCTTCAGCACGCCGCCGGAATCGACGGCACGCTGGCGTGGTCGGGATCGACGGGCGATCCCGATGTCGTCGAGGTGTTCTACAGCTATGGCAATGAGGACATCGGTGTCGAGGCGGGCGAAGTTGCCTGCGACATGCTCGCGGCCATCGCGCGACACTCTCAGGATGCCGACGACGAGGCTCCCGGCCTCGACGACAGCGTCCAGGATTTCTTGGCCTATGCCGACAGGCGTTCTCTCGGGCCCTCCGCCATGGAATTGGTCCGTGCAGCGCAATCCCGCGACATTCCGGTCTACCGGCTGAACGACGCCAGTCTGATCCAGGTCGGCGAGGGTATGTATCAGCAGCGGATCGAGGCGGCGCTGACGTCGCGAACCTCACACATCGCTGTCGAAATCGCCTCGGACAAGCATCTCTGCAACACGCTCCTTGCCGATCTCGGTCTGCCCGTGCCGAGGCAGAAACTCGTTTACAGCGTGGACGAGGCGGTGAGGGCGGCCAAACGCATCGGCTATCCCGTGGTCGTCAAACCGCTCGATGGCAATCACGGCCGGGGTGTTACCGCCGATATCACAACCGAGGACGGCATCGCCGCCGCCTTCGACATCGCCGACGCCGAGGGGCCTTCCGTATTGGTGGAGACCATGCTGCGCGGCGACGACCACCGGCTTCTGGTGGTCAATGGCCAGCTCGCCGCCGCCGCGCGCCGAGTTCCCGGTCATGTGAAGGGCGACGGGAAGCACACCATTGCCGAGTTGGTGGATATCGTCAATCAGGACCCGCGCCGTGGCGTCGGGCACGAAAACGTGCTGACACGGCTCGAACTCGACGATCCGGCGAAGCGCTTGCTGGAGGAAAAGGGCTACACCGAAGACACGGTGCCCGCCGACGGCGAGGAGGTGTATCTGCGCAAGACCGCGAACATTTCCACGGGCGGCACCGCGGTGGATGTCACCGACACGATCCATCC
>CAZCHU010000143.1:0-7843 GCA_964498215.1 uncultured Mycobacterium sp.
GTGATGAGGTCCGTATCAGTCACGGATTTCCTTTCTTCCCTCGCTGATCGAGTCACGCGGGGGTTCAATGCATTCAGCCGAACCGCTGAACGCGGAGGTCACACCATTGCCACTGGCAACGGTGATCGCTGGGTTTCGCCCGAAACGGCGAACCGTCAGTCCACAAATTTTTGAACACCTGAAAGAGGGGTAGTTGTCCTACTGTCGGCGCAGCTCAAGACGCTACGATTGCTGGACGAGAGCGAGGATAACCTGCATCCCGGCCAGAAGCAAGGATCCAACGATTCAGGTGTTGCCGGCGTTGCTACCGGCTAAGGCCGAGCCGCTACCCCGGACGTCCACTGCACACCGGCGCCGACGGACATTCGACTCACCGCGAAGCCGTTGTCCCGGCCGAACGCCAGCACCTCGCCCGGCAGGTCAGCCTCGGTGCTCATCGCCAGCACGGCAGGTCCGGCACCCGACAACACCGCTGGTACGCCATTGCGCCGAAGAACAGCCAGAAACTCCGCGGACCCCGGCATGGCGACCGCACGCTGCGGCTGATGGAGGACGTCGCCCGTCGCTACCATGAGCAGGTCGGGCCGTTGGGTGAGCGCGACGACCAGCAGCGCCGCCCGGCTCAGGTTGAAGCAAGCATCAACATGGCTGACCAGGTCCGGAAGCAGAACGCGCGTTTCCGCCGTCGAGGAACGCAGCTGCGGGACCGCGACGAACACGCAAATGTCGGGGTGCAGGCGGATCGGCACCGCCCCATAGCGCGGATGTTCGTCACCGGCGGCCGTCCAAGACACCACCGCGCCGCCGAGCACAGCGGCCGCCGCGTTGTCAGGATGGCCCTCAAAGTCCGATGCCACCTCAACCAGAGCTTCCGACGACATTGGATTCGAACCACATTGTGTCGCAAGACCGTTAGCAGCAGCGAGACCACCAACGACAGCTGCGGCCGACGACCCCAACCCGCGGGAGTGGGGAATGTCGTTGCGGCAACGGACGATCAACCCCGGCGTGGCCACTCCGGTCTCTCGCAGACCTCGCTCGATGGCCCGCACCACCAAGTGCGAACGATCCAGCGGAACCTGGCCAGACCCCTCGCCGTCAACTTCAACGATGAGTCCGGACTCGGTTGTCTCGACCACGATCTCGTCGTAGAGACTCACCGCGAGCCCCATGCTGTCAAAACCCGGGCCCAAGTTGGCACTGGAAGCTGCGACGACGGCGGTGGCCGTCAGCCCGGGCGGCAATGTGCGTATCACCGGAGGTCCGTTCTATACGAGGCCGAGTTTGGCGACGACTGCAACGGGGTCGACGGGAACCGGGATAACTGCGGGCATGCCCTTCAGCGCGGTGTCTGGATCCTTGAGCCCATTGCCGGTGACAGTGCACACGACGGTGGAACCCCGCGCAACCCAGCCGTCTTCGATGGACTTCAGCAGCCCGGCGATGCTCGCCGCCGAAGCAGGCTCAACGAACACGCCCTCGGACCTGGCGACCAGATGGTAGGCCGCGAGAATCTCCTCGTCAGTTGCAGCCAGGAATCGCCCCTTCGACTGCTGCTGCGCTTCCACCGCCGACGTCCATGATGCGGGCGAACCGATCCGAATAGCGGTGGCGATGGTCTCGGGATCGCTCACCGGTTCGCCGAAGACCAGAGGCGCCGCTCCGGCTGCCTGAGTGCCCAGCATGCGCGGCAACCTGCCGGCCAAACCGTCGCGGTGATACTCGGTGTAACCCTTCCAGTAGGCCGTGATGTTTCCCGCGTTACCGACGGGCAGCGCATGCACATCGGGCGCTTCACCGAGCGCGTCGACGATCTCGAATGAAGCGGTCTTCTGCCCCTCGATGCGAAAGGGATTGACCGAGTTGACAAGTGATACGCTCGGAAAATCCGCGGTGAGCTTTCGGGCGAGCTCGAGACAGTCGTCAAAGTTCCCGTCGATCTGAATGATCTTGGCCCCATGCATGACAGCCTGCGCTAGTTTGCCCATCGCTATCTTGCCTTGCGGCACAAGTACAGCGCAGGTGATCCCGGCCCGAGCCGCGTACGCCGCCGCGGACGCCGAGGTGTTTCCCGTTGACGCGCACAGCACTGCCTGCTGGCCGCGCGCCACCGCCTCGGTCACGGCCATCGTCATACCTCGGTCCTTGAACGAACCGGTGGGGTTAAGTCCCTCGACCTTGAGATGCACGGTGCAACCGGTGTGTTCAGACAGTCGAGGGGCCGGGAGCAACGGCGTGCCGCCCTCCCGCAGCGTAATCGGCGTCCAATCGTCTTCAATCGGCAACCGGTCGCGATAAGCCTCGATCAGGCCCGGCCAGGGTTGGTGCACTGCTCGCGGCGCAACGGTACTCACTCCGTCGTTCCTTCCATCCGAAGGACGCTATTGATGCTCTCGACTACTTCCAGATCGGCCAGTGCTGCGACGGTTTCCGACAGCGCAGCGTCGGTCGCCTGATGGGTCACCACAACGATACGGGCACCACACCGTTGCCCACTGGGGTCGACCATGCCCTCCTGACGCACCTCGGCGATGCTCACCTCACGCTTGCTGAACTCCGCTGCAACGGCCGACAGGACACCCGGTCGATCCGCCACGTTCATGTTGACGTAGTACCGGGTTGGAATTAGACCGATGGGCGCGACGGGCAACTTGGCATACTTCGACTCGCGGGGTCCCCGGCCGCCCTGAACGCGGTTTCGCGCAGCCATCACCAGGTCGCCCAACACCGCCGACGCCGTCGGCGCACCGCCGGCGCCCTGACCGTAAAACATCAGTCGGCCCGCCGCCTCAGCCTCGACGACCACCGCGTTGAATGCGCCGTTGACCGAGGCCAATGGATGATCCAGCGGTACTAGCGCCGGGTAGACGCGTGCCGAAACACGCTGCTGCCCTTTGTCTGCGGTGATCCTTTCGCAGATAGCCAACAGTTTGATCGTGCACCCGAGGGCCCGTGCGGATTCGAAGTCGACCGAGGTGACCTTGGTGATGCCTTCGCGGTAGACATCGTCGGCGGTGACCCGGGTGTGGAACGCGATCGAGGCCACGATGGCCGCCTTTGCCGCGGCGTCATAACCCTCCACGTCAGCAGTCGGATCCGCCTCGGCGTATCCCAGCGCGCCCGCATCGGCCAGTGCGTCTCCGTAATCAGCGCCGGTACTGTCCATCTCGGAGAGAATGTAATTGGTCGTACCGTTCAGAATCCCGGCCACCCGAAGCACGGTGTCACCGGCTAGTGATTGCGTCAGCGGGCGAATCACCGGGATGGCCCCGGCAACTGCAGCCTCGAAATACAGGTCCACGTGGGCGTTCTCAGCGGCCTGGGCGAGTTCTCCCCCGGATACCGCCATCAGCGCCTTGTTGGCGGTGATGACCGATTTGCCCTGTTCCAACGCCGTCAGGATCGCCTTGCGGGCCGGTTCGACGGGGCCCATCAGTTCGACGACGATGTCGACGTCTTTGCGGGAGACCAGCTCATCGACGTTGTCAGTCAACAAATCCGCTGAGACGCCACGGTCATCGGCCACCCTTCGGACGCCGATCCCCCGCACTACCAGCGGCGCACCGATGCGGGCGGCAAGGTCGGACGCGCTCTCTTCGATGATCCGCACTACTTCGCTGCCGACATTGCCCAAACCCAGGACGGCCACCCCGATTGCGTCAGTCACCGTTCACCTCACTTCCAGACTCAACAGATCGTCGACCGTTTCGCGGCGCAGAATCAGACGGGCATGCCCATCGCGCACCGCCACCACCGCCGGTCGGCCGATCAGGTTGTAGCGGCTTGACATCGAGTAGCAGTATGCGCCGGTCGCTGCGACGCCCAGTAGATCTCCGGGGGCGACGTCGTCGGGCATCCATGCGTCTCGCACCACGATGTCCCCGCTCTCACAGTGCTTCCCGACAATCCGAGACAACGTCGGCGCGGCGGCGCTGACCCGGGACAGCATCCGCACGTCGTACTCGGCGCCGTAGAGCGACGTTCTGATGTTGTCGCTCATCCCGCCGTCCACGCTGACGTACCGTCGGTACCTGCCCGCAGCCACAGCTACGTCCTTGACGGTGCCGACCTGGTAGAGGGTGATGGTGCCCGGCCCGGCGATGGCACGCCCCGGTTCAACCACCAGTTTCGGTGCGGGTAGCCCGACGGCGGCGGATTCGTTGCCGACGATCGCCTGGAGCTTATCGGCGAGTTCTCCCATCGGAGGCGGGTCGTCCTGAGGTAGGTAGGAGATCCCCAGTCCGCCGCCCAGGTCGACGATCGAGATCTGCGCGGTCTTGTCGACTCCGAACTCGGCGACGACATCCCTGAGCAGCCCGATGACCCGATGGGCGGCCAACTCGAAGCCGGCCACGTCGAAGATCTGCGAACCGATATGGCTGTGCAGGCCGACTAGACGCAGGTGGTCGGCCTGGAAAACTCGGCGGACCGCGGCCATCGCGGCCCCGCTCGCCAGCGATAGACCGAACTTCTGGTCCTCGTGTGCAGTGGAGATGAACTCATGGGTGTGCGCCTCGACACCGACCGTGACGCGCACGAGCACATCCTGAACGTGGTTGGCCGCGCCGGCGATCTGGTCGAGCCGCTCGATCTCGGTCATCGAATCCAGCACTACGTGACCGACCCGGTTGGACACCGCGGCAGTCAGCTCCGCGACCGATTTGTTATTGCCGTGCAAAGCGATTCGCTCCGGGGGAAAGCCTGCGTGCAGTGCCACGGCAAGTTCTCCCCCACTGGCGACATCAAGGGACAAACCCTCTTCGTCAACCCAACGAGCCACCTCGCTGCACAGGAATGCCTTGGCTGCATACCGGACATGCTCGCCACTGCCGAAGGAGGTCGCGATGTTGCGGCAACGCGCCCGAAAGTCGTCCTCGTCGATGACGAAGACCGGAGTGCCGAACTCGGCGGCGATCTCGGTTACCGGAACCCCGGCGATCGAAACAACACCGTCTTCACCGCGAACAGCGTTGTATGGCCACACATTAGGGGCCAAACGGAGCATATCGGCAGCATCCCCAGGGCGGTCGGGAGTGTCGCTGTGGTGCACTTCCTCGGCGTGCCGGGGTCCGGCCGGGTGCGCGTTCACATCCGCTCCGGAGCACTGACGCCGAGGATTCCGAGCCCGTTGGCGATGACCTGCCGGGCCGCCTCACACAGCGCAAGACGTGCTGCATGCAGCTCGCCGGGCACCTCATCGCCCTGCGGCAGCACACGGCATGAGTCGTAGAAGCGATGATAGTCGCCGGCCAGATCTTCGAGGTAGCGTGATATCCGGTGGGGCTCACGGAGATCGGCAGCGGTCTTAAGCACTCGGGAAAACTCGCCGATGTTGCGGATCAACGTGCCTTCCTTGTCGTGGGTCAGCAGGTCCAGGTGCGCGGTGCTGGCTGCAATGCCCAATTCAGCGGCGTTGCGTGCCAACGCCGACAACCGCGCATGCGCGTACTGCACGTAGTAGACGGGGTTCTCGCTGGAGGCCGAGGACCACAGCTGCAGATCAATGTCGATCGGAGTGTCGACCGAGCTACGGATCAGCGCGTAGCGGGCGGCATCCACGCCGATGGCGTCGACGAGATCGTCGAGCGTTATGACCGTGCCCGCTCGCTTGCTCATCCGGATCGGCTGCCCGTCGCGGACCAAGTTGACCATCTGCCCGATGAGGACCTCAACCGTGTCGGGGTTGTCTCCCAGCGCCGCAGCGGCGGCCTTCAGCCGCGCGATGTAGCCGTGGTGATCGGCGCCGAGCATGTAGATGCACAGATCAAAGCCACGCTGACGCTTATCCAGGAAGTACGCCAGGTCACCGGCGATGTAGGCAGGCTGCCCATCGCTCTTGATCACCACGCGGTCCTTGTCGTCACCGAAATCAGTGGTGCGCAACCAAACTGCACCGTCACGTTCGTAGATGCTGCCCGTTTCGCGCAACTTCGCGATCGCCTGGTCGACGCGGCCGGATGTGTGCATCGAGTCTTCGTGGGTATATACGTCGAAATCGGTGCCGAACTCGTGCAGCGATTCCTTGATGTGGTCGAACATCAGGAGCACACCGATGGAACGGAACGTCTCACTCATCTCGGAGTCGGGCAGGCTGAGCGCCGCGGGCTCCTTGGCCAGCACCTGGGCGGCGATGTCGGCGATGTAGGCGCCTGCGTACCCGTCCTCGGGGGCGGGCTCGCCCTTCGCTGCAGCTATCAGCGAGCGGGTGAACCGGTCGATCTGCGCGCCGTGATCATTGAAGTAGTACTCCCGCACCACCTCGGCGCCTTGGGTGCTCAGCAACCTGCCCAAGGCATCCCCGACCGCTGCCCAGCGGGTGCCCCCGATATGGATCGGCCCAGTCGGGTTGGCGGAGACGAACTCGAGGTTGACCTTGTGGTTCACCAACCCCGCGGAATGGCCGTAGGTCGAGCCGGCGATGATGACGTCGCCGACGATGACATTCTGCGCAGCTGCTTCAAGACGAAGATTGACGAACCCGGGCCCGGCTACATCGGCAGCGGAAATACCCTTCTCGTCGCCGAGAGCTGCGGCAAGCCAGCCGGCGAGTTCACGCGGATCTGCACCGACCTTCTTGCCGAGTTGCAGCGCCAGGTTGGTGGCGTAGTCGCCGTGCTCGGGATTGCGGGGACGCTCAACGTTGACGGTCGCCGGCAGCGCGGCGGGGTCAAGGCCCTGCTCGACGAGCACCGCAGCAGCGGTGGTCTTGAGCAGGTCAGCCAGATCGGCAGGGGTCACGGGGGTCCATCTTATGGTCTGGGGTCACCGTGCCCCGAATCCGTTTCCGCCAGCATGCATGCGCTAGGCTGACCACGCCCACTGGCGCAGCAAGATTTTCCATGCGCCCCCGTAGCTCAGGGGATAGAGCGTCTGCCTCCGGAGCAGAAGGCCGCAGGTTCGAATCCTGCCGGGGGCACCATCTGACCAGCAGATATGCAATTTTGTGCAAGATTCGTGCAACGAGGTTTCTCCAGCTCGGCCCAACCGAATGAAGCATCAAATGCCCATCAAGCGCACCAGCTTCACCGTTCCCGAAACCCGGCCGAGCCCGAAGTCGCCACGACGCACCCCGGCACTTCGGTGGCGGATCCAACTCAGGTATACGAGGGTGAAGGTTCGTCGGCCCGGTAGGCGGCCTCCGGGGTCCGACGTGAAGTGGTGGTAGCCGCCAACACTGCGCCACCCAGGGTCACGATGGCTCCTCCAAGAAACATTCCGCCGACAACATCGCTGAAGGTGTGCGCCTTGCAATACACCGCGATGAAAGCCACGAATAGGACCCCGGCCACCACTGGCACTGCCAATGCCGCTTTTGCCGCTCGACTGCGCCCAACGCCGATGCACACCGCGATCATGCCGAGCAGCGCGGCAGCACCCGTGACATGTCCAGACGGGAACGTGTGCTCGTAGGTATGGGGTGGATAGTGTCGCAGCTCCGCTACGGCTGTTGACGTGTGCTCGACTGCCGCCTTGAGCATTTGCTCCAGCGCGACACCAACTCCGACGCCGCCAGCCACCAGGAACACTGGGATCGCCGAACGCGCCTGCCACGAGAGCAACCCACCGCAAACCAGCGCAACACTCGCGACGTGCACAGGAGAACCGACGAAGCGGAAGATCCCCGCCGCGTCCACTTCCCACCTCGGGCTTCTGTGCGCCACGAACCAGTTCTCAACAGATGTGTCGAGCGCCGCCAGCCACTCAGCGTTGATCCCCACCGCCATCGCCGCCAACGCAGAGAACAGCCCGGCAGCGAGCAGAAACCAGGTCAAGTCCAGGGACGTGGTGTATGACGTCGTCGTGTGATTCTTCGAGGTAGATGGTTCAGGCGGTCAGTGCCGCG
>CAZCHU010000144.1:0-4098 GCA_964498215.1 uncultured Mycobacterium sp.
TCCAGGCGGGCCACGCATCGCCGGGCCGGCGCGCGGTCGTCGCGGCGCGCGTCGCGACCCGCAGCCTGCTGACACTATTGCTGCTGCCAACACTGCCGCTGCTCGCGGTCCCGCTGCCCGGGAGATCCCATATTCAGCGCCGCTGCTGTCGTCTTGTGCTGCGAAGCCTCGGCGTCCGGGTCACGGCGTCGGGCGGTCCGATCCGCAACGTCCCGGGCGTCCTCGTGGTCAGCGGCCACGTCTCGTGGGTAGACATCTTCGTGATCGGCTCGGTGCTGCCGGGGTCGTTCGTGGCAAAGTCGGAAATGGTCGATTGGCCGGGCCTGGGCATACTCGCGCGGATGATGAAGGTCATCCCGATCGATCGCGCCAACCTGCGCCGGCTTCCCGCAGTGGTGCGCTCCGTCGCGGACCGGCTGCGCGCGGGAAAGACGGTGGTCGCGTTTCCCGAGGGGACGACGTGGTGTGGGCTGGCGTTCGGACGGTTTCATCCTGCGATGTTCCAGGCCGCCATCGATTCCGGCCGACCGGTACAGCCGTTGCGGTTGAGCTACCACCACCGCGACGGCAGCCCATCGACGGTGGCGGCCTTCGTCGGCGATGACACCCTGTTGTCGTCGTTGCGCCGCATCGTCACTGCTCGGCGCACCGTTGTCCACGTCCGGGTCGAGCCATTGCAGCTGCCCGGCAAGGACCGGCGTGAGTTGGCTGCCCGCTGCGAGGCCGCTGTGCGCGGCGCTGCATCGGCGTCTGCGCTGGTGGCGCATGCCGGGTGCGGTGAGGGTCACGTCCTGGCGGCGTGAGCGCACCGGGGTTGGCGGGATCGCACGGCGACATCGCGACGGCTATTCGCGACGGCTATTGTGGAGCGGTTATGTCTGCGCATGCGCCGGTCTATCTCGACCACGCCGCCACCACCCCGATGCGTCCTGAGGCGATCGAGGTGATGACTGCTGAGCTGGCGAATGTCGGCAACGCTTCCTCGCTGCACGGCTCCGGTCGCGCCGCCCGTCGCCGGTTGGAGGAATCGCGTGAGACGCTGGCCAAGCTGCTGGGTGCGCGCCCGTCGGAGGTGATCTTCACCGCCGGCGGCACCGAAAGCGACAACCTCGCGGTCAAGGGCATCTTCTGGGCGCGCCGCGACGCCGATCCCCGGCGCCGCCGGATCGTAGCTACCGCGGTGGAGCATCACGCGGTCCTCGATTCGGTGCAGTGGCTGGTCGAGCATGAAGCCGCGGAGGTTACGTGGGTGCCAGTCGACGCGGTCGGCTCGGTGGACCCCGCTGCCCTGCGCGCTGCCATCGGCGATCCCGCGGATGTCGCGCTGATTTCAGTGATGTGGGCCAACAACGAAGTCGGCACTGTCATGCCGATAGTTGAATTGTCCTCAGTGGCAGCCGAATTCGACATTCCTCTGCACAGCGATGCGATCCAGGCGGTCGGCCAGATACCGGTGGATTTCGCCGCCAGCGGACTATCGGCGATGAGCGTGACCGCCCACAAGTTTGGCGGCCCCACCGGAGTCGGTGCACTGTTACTGCGTCGGGATACCGCATGCGTGTCACAGCTGCATGGCGGCGGCCAGGAACGTGACGTGCGTTCCGGCACCCACGATGTCGCCGGCGTCGTGGGAATGGCCGCAGCCGCCCGTGGCGCCGTCGAGACCATGGACACCACCAGTGCCCGGCTGCGGGAGTTGCGTGACCGGCTTGTTGACGGCGTGCTGGCGCAAATCGGCGACGTGTACCTCAACGGCGCGCCGGCCGGTGCGGACCGCCTCCCCGGTAATGCGCATTTCACCTTTCGCGGCTGCGAGGGCGATTCCCTGCTGATGTTGTTGGACGCCAAGGGGATCGAGTGCTCCACGGGTTCGGCGTGTACGGCCGGGGTTGCGCAGCCGTCGCATGTGTTGACCGCGATGGGCGCTGACCCGGCCAGTGCCCGCGGCTCCCTGCGCCTGTCCTTGGGCCACACCAGCACCGATTCCGACGTCGACGCCCTTCTCGAGGTACTGCCGGCAGTCGTCGAGCGTGCCCGGCAGGCGGCGTTGGCTGGTGCACCGGCGGTGAACTGAGATGCAGGTTCTGGTCGCCATGAGTGGTGGGGTGGATTCGGCGGTGGCCGCTGCCAGGATGGTCGACGCCGGACACGAAGTCGTGGGTGTGCATCTGGCGCTGTCATCGGCACCGGGAACGCTGCGCACCGGTTCACGCGGATGCTGTTCGAAGGAGGACGCCGGCGATGCGCGCCGCGTCGCCGATGTGCTCGACATCCCATTTTACGTCTGGGACTTCGCCGACCGTTTCCAAGAGGACGTGATCGACGACTTCGTGGATTCCTACGCGCGCGGCGAGACACCGAACCCGTGCGTGCGCTGCAACGAGCGGATCAAGTTCTCCGCGTTGGCCTCCCGGGCGTTGGCTTTGGGCTTCGACGCGTTAGCGACCGGCCATTACGCCCGGTTGTCGGCTGGTCGTCTGCGCAGGGCGGTTGATCGCGACAAGGACCAGTCCTATGTGTTGGGGGTGCTGACTGCCGAGCAGCTGCGGCACGCGGTCTTCCCGATCGGCGACACTGAAAAATCGGAGATCCGCGCGGAAGCTGCCCGCCGCGGCTTGTCGGTGGCGCAAAAGCCCGACAGCTATGACATCTGCTTTATCCCGTCTGGGGACACCCGGGCATTCCTGGGCGCGCGCATCGGGGTGCGGCCTGGCGCCGTGGTCGATCCCGCCGGGGCCGTGTTGGCTCAACACGACGGGGTGCACGGCTTCACCATCGGCCAGCGAAAAGGCCTCGGTATCGCCGGCCCGGGACCCGACGGCGGGCCCCGGTACGTGACAGGCATCGACGCCGACACCGGCACCGTCCACGTCGGTGACCTCGCTGACCTCGAGGTCAGCACCCTGGTCGGCGACGCGCCGGTGTTCACCTCCGGTGTCGCGCCGGGGGGGCCGATGGAATGCGCTGTGCAGGTCCGGGCCCACGGGGGTGCCGTCGATGCGGTCGCCGAGCTGCGGGGCGAAACACTGGTCGTCGAGCTGCGTAGTCCGCTGCGCGGCGTCGCGCCGGGCCAGACCCTGGTGTTGTACCGCGTCGACCCCGACGGCGATGAGGTGCTGGGCAGCGCGACGATTCGCGCGGCACGTCAGTGACCGCTTTCGCTACCGCAACCGGCATCGGATCCTGGCCTGGGTTGTCGGCCCGGGAGGCCGCCGAGGTGGTTGTCGGTGAACTGCACGATCTGCCCCACCTGGTCGAGTTGCCCGATCGCGGTGTGGGTGCCGATCTGATCGGCCGCGCCGGTGCGCTCCTGGTGGATATCGCGATCGACACGGTTCCACGCGGATACCGCATCGCCTCCGGTCGCAGTTCGGTGACCCGCAGGGCGGCCAGCCTGCTCGACGAGGACGTCGACGCACTTGAGGAGGCCTGGGAGAAAGCCGGGTTGCGTGGCAGCCCGCGCATGGTGAAGATGCAGGCGCCCGGGCCGGTCACACTGGCCGCACATCTGGAACTGCCTGGCGGGCACCGAGCCATCACCGACCCCGGCGCGGTGCGGGACTTGACCAGATCGCTGGCCGAAGGGTTGGCGGGGCTGCGGGCGCAGCTGATGCGCCGGCTGGGGGCGGCGGTGGTTGTGCAGTTCGATGAGCCGTCGCTGCCGGCCGCGCTGGCAGGCCGGCTGACGGGGGTAACGGGCTTGTCGGCCGTGCATCCAGTGGACGAGGCGGTGGTCGCCGAATTGCTCGACGAGTGTGTCAGCGTCGTCGGCGGTGAGGTCGCCGTGCACAGCTGCGCCGCCGGATTGCCGTGGAAGTTGCTGCAGCGAAGCATGGTCTCTGCGGTTTCCATCGATATACCCGCCCTGACCGCCGCAGATCTGGACGGAGTGGGCGAGTACGTCGAATCGGGGCGGACCGTCCTGCTGGGTGCGGTTCCGGCTACCGGGTCCGGCGCGCAACTGTCGGCAGCGCAGATCGCGGCGACCGTTGCCAGGGTCACCGACCGGCTTGGTTTCGCGCGTACCGTGCTGCGCGACCGGATCGGCGTCACTCCCGCCTGTGGACTCGCTTCTGCGACGAAGCCGTGGGCACGTAC
>CAZCHU010000144.1:4198-7713 GCA_964498215.1 uncultured Mycobacterium sp.
TGCTTTCGGGCCGGTCCGGCATGAACCGACGGCGGCCGACATCTGAGACGTCAACTTAAACATTCCGCGTAAGGAAAACTTTTACTGGGAAACGAGTGCACATGCTGAAGACGGTGCGGGGGAGCAACCTGAGGGGGTGTCCATGACTTGGTGCGCCGAGCAGCACACCGGCCAGACGCACGCCGAGCTCGACCGCCTGCTTGCGCTGGACTCGTTCGCAATTCTGGACACACCGCCGGAAGAGGCCTTTGACGATCTGACGGCGCTTGCCGCGCACGTGTGTTCGACTCCGATGTCGGTGCTGAGCTTTGTGGATGCCGGGCGACAGTGGTTCAAGTCCCAGCACGGATTTGATCTCGCCGGGACTGCCAGGGAGACCTCGTTCAGTACCCCGGTGTTCAACCCCCATACGATGCTGGAAGTCCGCGACGCCCGGTCGGATGCGCGTTTCTCGGCTCACCCCATGGTCACCGGCGAACCCCATGTGCGCTTCTTCGCAGCCACGCCGCTGGTCACCTCGGAAGGCCACGTCCTCGGTGCCCTCTGCGTCATGGACGTCGAGCCGCGGACCCTGTCGGCCCTGCAGCGCAAGCACCTGGAGGTCCTGGCAAACCAAGTGCTCAGCCAGTTGGAGCTGCGGAGCCAGGCACGACAGGTCACCGCCGAAGTCAAGGCGCGGCTGGCGGTGACCACGGCGCTGCGTCGGCAGCAGCGCATGCTCGATGGCGTGCTCAAACACACCGACGTTCTCATCTTCGCCAAAGACGTCGCCGGCCGCTTTCTGATGGCCAACCGTGCGCTGGAGCGATCCGCCGCTGTGGCAGAAGGCGGACTGATCGGCCTGACCGACTACGATCTCTTCGACGCCCAGGTCGCCGACGAATACCGTCGCCTTGACAGGCACATCATGGCCACCAGGGAATGGCAGATCATCGTTGAGGGTGTGCCTCATGCCGACGGAACTGTCCCCATCTACCGAACAGAGAAGTTCCCGCTCATCGGCGACAACGATGAGGTGATCGGGATCGGGGGCGTCTCCACCAACGTCACCGACTTTGCCGACGCCCAGGCGGCCCACGCGGAGGCCGAAGAGCGCTGGCGCGCATTGGTTGAGCAGTCCCAAGCGGCGATGCTTCTTGTCGATGCCGACGGCATGATCGTCTATGCGAATCCTCAGGCTGTCGCTCTGTGCGGAGCTGCGACGGCCGCGGACATGGAGTCTCGACCTGCCGCTGACGTCGTGCCGCCCGGAGGGGGGCGAGACGTGAAGGAGATGCTGAGTGAGCTGCTCTCAGGTGGACGCGCGATACGCGCTCGGCGGGGTGTAGTGAAACGTTTGGACGGCCGCGAGGTCACCGTGGAATTCGACGCGACAGCCGTGAACCACTCCGGCGTTCTGACCGTGCAGTTCGAAGTGCGTGATATCACCGCCGCGGCCGCCGAGCACGCGGCTCTGAAGCAGTCCGCCTGCACTGATTCCCTGACCGGGTTGCTCAATCGGTCTGCCTGGGAAGCTCAGGTCGAATCCCTGCGGGCTGCCACACGCAACTGCGGAGCCTCGATGACCATCGCTGTCGTGGACCTCGACAACTTCAAGTTGTACAACGACACCTATGGGCACACTGCCGGCGACACTCTGCTGCAACGCTTCGCAGCCGAGGCCGGCGCCTCACTCCGACGCGATGACGTTTTCGGCCGCTGGGGAGGGGAGGAGTTCCTCATCGCGATACCCGACACCACACCCCGGCAGGCCGAGCGCGTTCTGAACAGGATTCGTCGCTGCATGCCGTCTGGGCAAACCTGCTCGATCGGCTACACCGCACACTCGCCGGCAGAGTCACTGGAAAGTGCCGTGATCCGTGCAGATAGAGCCCTCTATCAGGCCAAAGCCCGGGGGCGAGACCAACTGTCCGTCCTCTGACGCGCGGCTAACGGCGGGTCCGCAGGTCCTTGCGCAGGATCTTTCCGGATGCCGACTTCGGGATCGTATCGATGAACTCGACCTGCCGAACCTTCTTATAGGGTGCGACCTGGCCGGCGACGAACTCCATCACCTCCGCTTCGGTCAAATCGGCGGTGCCATGAGGGGTCAGCTTGACGACGAATGCCTTCGGCACCTCTTCGCCTTGCGGGTCCGGCACGCCGACGACCGCGGCATCGGCGATCTGGGGATGCGAGAGCAGTACCGCCTCCAACTCGGCGGGCGGCACCTGGTAGCCCTTGTATTTGATCAGCTCTTTGAGCCGGTCGACGATGTAGACGCAGCCAGCGGCATCGACCTGCGCGAGATCGCCGGTGTGCAGCCAGCCGCCTTCGTCGATGGTGGCCCGGGTGGCCTCCTCGTTGTTGAGGTAGCCCGCCATCACGTTAGGTCCTTTGAACCATAGTTCGCCGGTCTTGCTCAAACCCTGGGTAGGCACCTCGATCTCGTCGCCCGAGTCGGGGTCGACGATCTTGGACGCGGCGTTGGAGACCGTCCAGCCGACCGAACTCAGGGGCGCGTCGACACGCATATTGAGCCGGCCGCCGTCGAACGGGGTGATGTGGCTGACCGGGCTGAGCTCGCTCATCCCATAACCCTGCACGACTTTGCAGTTGAGTCGCTCGGCGACGGCCTGGCCGAGTTCGGCGTCCAGCGGTGCCGCACCCGACATCACGGTGTTGAGTGAGGACAGGTCGTAGGAGTCCACCAGCGGATCCTTGGCCAGTGCTACCGCCACCGGCGGTGCGATGAACGCGATGGTGCATTTGTGCTCGGCAATGTTGCCCAGGAACGCGTCGAGGTCGAAGCTCTGCATGACGACCAGCCGGGCACGGGCGTGCAGGGCGGCGTTGAGCAATACCGTCATGCCGTAGATATGAAAGAACGGCAGGACCGCCAAAACCACGTCGTCGGACACCATCCCGTGCAACGGGCGAATCTGGGCGACGTTGGCCACCAGGTTGCGATGCGTGAGCATCACACCCTTCGGATTGCCGGTGGTTCCCGAACTGTACGGCAGGGCCGCAAGATGCACCGACGGCGCAAAGCTCACCTGCGGGGCGGGTGTGCCCGCGGCGAGGAGGTCAGCGGCATTGGGGTGGCCGCCGGTCGCGCGGCCCGCCCCGTCGAGCACCACCAGGTTCTCATCCGATATGCCTGCCGCGGCGGCCGCTTCCTTGGCCTGCGGCAGCAGCGCGTTGATGGTGACGAGCATCGTGGCACCGGAGTCGGTGAGCTGTTGGGCGATGTCTTTCGCGGTGAACAGCACGTTGATCGTCGTGGCGGTCGCGCCGGCCCGAAGGATGCCATGGAATGCCACAGCGAACGCTGAACTGTTGGGGACGAGCAGCCCGATGACGTCGCCGACCCCGATGCCGCGGCCGGCCAGGGCGCCGGCGAAGGTGTTTATTCGCCCGACCATCTCGCGATAGGTGGTCGCTCTACCGGTCTTCGCCTCGACCAGGGCGACGCGATCGGCGTCCACTTCGTTCAACCGGCCGAACAGGTAGTTGTAGACGCTTGCGCTGGGGAT
>CAZCHU010000145.1:0-7686 GCA_964498215.1 uncultured Mycobacterium sp.
GCGTTCACCGAATTGACCACCAACCGGCTGAGTTCATCCTTGACCTCGGCTGTCATCGCCACGGGTCGTCACCTTTCGGTCCGTTCACTGTCGGTTCGGGTGCAGTCGGCGGCGTCGGCGTCGCCGTGACGGTGTCGGTCGGCACCGTCCCGCGCCTGCCCACCCCTTCCAGCGCCGTGGCCAACCTCGCCGGGTCATGTAAAGGTGTACCAGGTCTGGAAACGTCGACAAATTCAACCTGGGCATTGAGTATCTTGGCGGTTCTACGCAGCTGATCCCGCTCCCGGTTGCTCGGTACGCTGCTCGAATCGACGATGATGTCGTGCACGCTGAACTCCGGCGCATGTTGCGCCAGTACGTGGATGTGGCGCTCCACCGAGAAACCCGCCGTCTCCCCCGGCTCGGCCACCAGGTTGAGCACCAGCGCGCGGCGCGCGGCAGTGGCCCGTAGTGCCGCCGCCAACTCAGGTACGAGGAGATGCGGGATCACGCTGGTAAACCACGAGCCCGGCCCGAGGACCACCAGGTCAGCATCCATGATCGCGTCGACCGCCTGCCGGGTCGCGGGCGGATCGCTCGGCAGTAGCCGCACCCTGCGCACCTTGCCCACTGTGGTGGCGATCGCCACCTGACCGCGGATCGCGCGGCTCACCCGTGGGTCGGCCTCCAAACCCACGACGTCGGCCTCGATGCAGAGTCCAGCCGGGCTCATCGGCAGTACCCGGCCGTTGACACCCAACACCCGGCCTAGTTCGTCGAGCGCGGCTACCGGGTCGACAAGCAGCTCGTTGAGTCCGGCCAGTATCAGGTTGCCGATCGGATGGCCCGCCAGCGCGCCGCTGCCACCAAAGCGATGTTGGATGATCGTCGCCCATAACCTGCCATGTGGGCTGTCGGAAGCCAACGCCGCCAACGCCATTCGGAGATCCCCGGGCGGTATCACATCCAATTCGGCGCGCAGTCGGCCAGAGGAGCCACCATCGTCGGCGACTGTAACGATTGCGGTGACGTGCGGGGTGATCCGGCGGGCCGCCGACAGCGTCGCATACAGCCCGTGGCCACCACCGAGCGCGACGATACGTGAGCTCATTCGCGACCCAGATCCCGGTGCAGCACCCGCACCGTCAACGACTCACCGCTATTCAGACGATCGGCGAGCGCCTCGGCCATCGCCACGCTGCGATGCTTACCGCCGGTGCACCCCATGGCGACGGTCATGTATCGCTTCCCCTCCCGTCGGTATCCGTCGATCACGACGCCCAACAGCCGATGGTACGAGTCGAGAAAGTCGATGGCTCCGGGTTGGCCGAGCACATAGTCGCGGACCTCGGGATGCTGCCCGCTGTGCGGGCGCAGATTGTCGACCCAGTGCGGATTGGGCAGGAACCGGACGTCCATCACGATGTCGGCGTCCATCGGCAGGCCGTACTTGTATCCGAAGGACTCCACAGTGACATTGGTGTGGGCGACGGTCTCACCGCCGAAAGCGCGTTCGATACTCTCCCGCAACGCGGCAACCGGGAGCGACGAGGTATCGATCATCAGATCGGCGGAAGCCCGCACCGGTTCCAGTATCGCCCGTTCCGCGGCGATGCCCTCGGCCAGTGTCTGGTTGCCCTGCAATGGATGACTTCGCCGGTTCTGTTCGTAACGGCGCACCAGGATGTCGTCGGAAGCCTCCAGAAACAGCACCCGCGGGGTGATGTTGCGGGTCGCCAGCTCGTTGCGCACCCAGTTCAGATCACCGGTGAAGCCCCGCGAACGTACGTCCATCACCACAGCGAGTTGGGTGATGCGCGAACCCGCGGCAAGCCCCAACTCGACCATTTGTGCGATCAGCTCAGGCGGCAGGTTGTCAGCGACATACCAGCCGAGGTCCTCGAGCACCTTGGCTGCGGTACCCCGGCCCGCACCGGACAAACCCGTAACCAGCACGACGTCGATACCATCGGATTCGAGGTGCGCCTCGTTCCCGGCGTCGCCGCCATCCCCATCAAGTTCGTCGTGCATTCCTTGGTCCGTCATCCCGATACCCTGCCCTGATCATTGCCGATAACTGAAGCGGGCGCTCCCGAATCAACTTCCGAGTCGACGGCGGTTGGGGGGACCGGATCGACCCCCAGCGCTGCGACGACGGCGCGCGCCGTCGCATCCCCGATACCCGGTACCGAAACAATCTCCTCGACGCTGGCTTGCTTTAACCTGGCCAACGAACCGAAGTGGGTAACCAGCGCCCGGCGGCGGTGCTCACCCAGCCCGGGCACCGAATCCAGCGCTGACGCGGTCATTCGCTTTGACCGCTTGCTGCGATGGTAGTTGATCGCGAACCGGTGGGCTTCGTCACGCACTCGTTGCAGCAGATACAGGCCGTCGCTGTGGCGGGGCAGGATCACCGGTTCCTGCACCTCCCCTTCCTGCGCGGGCATCCACACCTCTTCCAGACGCTTGGCCAGGCCTATCACCGCGACATCTGAGATCCCGAGATCCTCCAGAACCGCGGCCGCGGCATTGACCTGGGGAGCTCCGCCGTCGACGACGAACAAATTCGGCGGGTAGGCGAACCTCGCCGGACGAGCGCTGGAGCGGGCCCCCTCCTCAAGGTGTGGGTCCTGGCCGGCGCACTCAGCGTCGCGTAGGTGGCGCTGGAATCGTCGGCGGGTCACCTCTGCAATCGAGGCGACGTCGTCAGAGCGACCGTCGCCCGCGGCGGTTCTGATCGCATAGTGCCGATAATCGGCCTTTCGAGGCAGCCCGTCCTCGAACACGACCATCGATGCCACGACGTCAGTGCCCTGAACATGACTGACGTCAACGCACTCGATTCGCAAGGGCGCGTCTTCCAGGCCCAACGAATCCTGAATGCTCTGCAGCGCAGCGCTCCTCGCGGTGAAGTCACCTGCCCGCCTCAACTTGTGTTGAGCTAGCGCCTCCTGCGCGTTGCGCTGGACCGTTTCGGCGAGCGCTCTTTTGTCCCCGCGACGCGGTACCCGCAGCGTCACTCGCGAACCTCGCAGCCCCTCCAGCCAGGTCTCCAGCTGTTCAGCGTTGTCGGGAAGCACCGGTACCAGCACATGACGCGGCACCGGGTTGGTTGTCTCGTCGCCGGCCCCGCCAAACTCGGCCTGGTCACCGTAGAACTGGGTCAAAAACTGCTCGACCAAGTATTTTCGAGTGGATTGGCCTGGCTCCCCGGACTTTTCGATGATCCACCCGCGCTGTCCGCGAACACGTCCACCCCGGACGTGGAACACCTGGACCGCGGCTTCCAGTTCGTCGTCGGCGAAGGCGACGACGTCGGCGTCAGTTCCGTCACCGAGAACCACCGCTTGCTTCTCCAACGCACGACGCATCGCGGAGATGTTGTCGCGCAACCTAGCAGCCCGCTCGAAGTCCAATTGCTCGGCGGCATCGTTCATCTGCCGTTCCATATCGCGGACCAGCCGGTCGGTCTTACCTGCGAGAAAATCGCAGAAGTCACCGACGATGCGTCTGTGCTGCTCCGCACTGACTCGACCGACACAGGGTGCAGCGCACTTGTCGATGTATCCCAAGAGGCAGGGTCGATCAATTTGTTTGTGCCGCTTGAACACTCCTGCAGAGCAGGTGCGTGCCGGAAACGCCCGGGTCAGCAGGTCCAGCGTTTCTCGGATCGCCCAGGCGTGCGAGTACGGGCCGAAGTAGCGCACTCCTTTGCGACGTGGTCCCCGATAGACCATGAGCCGCGGATACTCCTCGTTGAGCGTGACCGCGAGCACCGGATAGGACTTGTCATCGCGGTATCGGATATTGAACCGCGGGTCGAACTCCTTGATCCAGGTGTACTCGAGTTGCAGCGCCTCCACTTCGGTGTTGACGACCGTCCACTCGACCCCGGCGGCGGCCATCACCATCTGACGGGTGCGCGGCGCCAGCCCTGCGAGGTCGGCGAAATAGGAATTCAGCCGGCTGCGCAGGCTCTTGGCCTTACCGACGTAGATGACCCGGCCGTGCGGATCGCGGAACCGGTAAACACCCGGTTCGACGGGTATCGATCCCGGAGCGGGTCGGTACGTCGCTGGATCGGGCACGGACCCAGGTTACTGCGGGTGACGCGAGTTGATGTCGGGCTGGTAGCGGCGCAGCGCTGCGCGAACCTGGTCCATCGCCGCAACCGCACGATCCTTGTCCACGGCCTGGATCGCCATCACCGGGACATACTCGTCGTCAGGCAGGTCGAGCCGTGCCCAGCGTGCTCCCGGGTGAAAGGACACCCCGAGGACCTGACTCCAGGGAAAGAGCCTGTAGCCGAAGAGGTTTCGCACGGCAACTCCCGATGGACCGACCCGTAGCCGCGGGCGCGCCAACAGGCACACGAAAATCGCGATGACCGCTCCCAGCGATGCAATGGCCACCTGGTCGGCAGTACGGAAGATCACTCCGGTGGACGATGCCTGGAGCAGCACGCCGACCACGACGTGCGCTGCCAGGATCAGCACCGCCGCGCCGTAGGCGAAAATCGGCGTCAGGTGAGGCTTGACCTGCACGTCCCAGGTTTCCCCGTTGCTGCCGGTCATGAGCTCAGCCGGCGCAGCGTGAGCGCCGTCGACAGCGCTGCCGCTGCCGCCTGAGCGCCCTTGTCTTCGGCCGACGTGGGCAGCCCCGCCCTATCCAGCGCTTGGTGTTGGGTATTCGTGGTGAGGACCCCGTTGGCTACGGGTTTCGATGCATCCAGCGACACCCGCGTCAGCCCTTGCGTGACTGCATCACAGACGTAGTCGAAATGCGGCGTCTCCCCGCGGATCACCACGCCCAACGCCACGACCGCGTCATGGGTTGCTGCTAGCGCCTGCGCCACCACCGGGATTTCGATGGCCCCGAGAACCCGCACGATCGTCGGTGCGGTGATTCCGGCTTCCGCCGCGGTCCTTTTGGCACCCTCGAGCAGCGCGTCGCAGATCGTCTCGTGCCACGTGCTGGCCACGATAGCCAACGAGAGGCCACCACCGTCGATCTCAGGTAACTCTGGGACACCGGCTGCGGGACTCACACCGCGCCGCCGAACTCTCCGGGGAGCGACTCATCGAAGTCTTCGAGGCCGACGAGGTCGTGCCCCATGCGGTCACGCTTGGTCATCAGGTAACGGATGTTCTCAGCGTTGGCACGCACCGGCAACGGAACACGTTCGATGATGTGCAGTCCGTATCCGTCCAGGCCGACCCGCTTGGCGGGGTTGTTGGTCAATAGGCGCATCGATCGCACACCGAGGTCGACAAGAATCTGGGCTCCGATCCCGTAGTCACGGGCATCGGCCGGCAGCCCCAGCTTGAGGTTGGCGTCGACGGTGTCATCCCCGGCGTCCTGAAGCTGGTAGGCCTGCAATTTGTGCATCAGCCCGATCCCCCGCCCTTCATGGCCGCGCATATAGAGCACCACGCCGCGACCTTCCCGGGCCACCATCGCCAGCGCCGCGTCGAGCTGCGGGCCGCAGTCGCAACGCCGGGAACCGAACACGTCACCGGTCAGGCACTCGGAGTGGACTCGCACCAATACGTCATGGCCATCACCCTGGGGGCCGGCGATGTCGCCACGAACCAAGGCCACATGTTCGACGTCGTCATAGATGCTGGTGTAGCCGACCGCTCGAAACTCGCCGTGGCGGGTCGGGATGCGCGCTTCGGCGACACGCTCGATGTGTTTTTCGTGCTTGCGCCGCCACTCGATGAGGTCGGCGATGGAAATCAGGGCGAGGCCATGCTCGTCAGCGAAGATCCGCAGCTCGTCGGTCTGCGCCATGGCGCCCTCGTCCTTTTGGCTGACGATCTCGCAGATCGCGCCCGCGGGCTGCAGGCCGGCCAGGCGGGCCAGGTCGACGGCGGCCTCGGTGTGGCCGGGTCGGCGCAGCGCGCCTCCGTCCTTGGCTCGGAGCGGCACCACGTGACCCGGCTTGGTGAACTCCTCGGCGGTGCTGGCCGGGTCTGCCAGCAGCCGCATCGTGGTTGCCCGGTCAGAGGCCGAAATTCCCGTTCCTACACCATTTTTTGCATCCACGGTGACGGTGTAGGCGGTGCCATGCTTGTCCTGGTTGACCGCATACATCGGCAGCAGACCGAGCCGGTCGCAGATAGCGCCATCGAGCGGTACGCACAGGTAGCCCGATGTGTAGCGAACCATGAACGCGACGAGTTCGGGGGTGGCCTTCTCCGCGGCGAAGATCAGGTCACCTTCGTTCTCGCGGTCTTCATCGTCGATGACGACCACGGCCTTGCCCGCGGCGATGTCGGCCACCGCCCGCTCGACCGAATCCAGCTTCGTCATCTCCACCACCTTTGCCAGTTCCGCCGACGAAAACGTGGAACGCCTAAGTCAACGCCTCTTCAGTATGAACCACGAGCCGGGGCCGATTGTTGCCCGCCGGTCCGGCGACAAGACGAGGGTATGGGCCCATGAAGTTCGAGCAGTCGTCGGCCGACACCGCAAGTGCGCGCACGAAAATTCTGCGCAAATTCACCTATGTGACGTCAATCACATTAGTAGAGTTATGCCCGTGACCACCGTGACCGTGTACGACGCCCGAACCGGGGCCACGCTGAGCACCAAACCAGCTGAACTCGCGCAAGCGTTGTTCGGTAGCGGTTGGTACCCAGACGCACCGATGCGGGTTCGGGAGGCCATCGTCAAATTGTCCAGCGCAGTGCGTCGCGGAGAACCCGTCCGCGAGTACGCGAACTACCTAGGTGTTGTCGTCGACACCGAAGACAGTCACCCGTGACCCGAACAACCCCTCATGCGCGGCGTGTTTCCTCATGCTGCGCCGCGGCGGCCCGCCCGGACAGGTCAGCCACGGTCAACTGATGCGACGGTGGATCCGGCAGGACCATCGAGGTCGCCATCGTCAGAGACGCGTCCACGTGTACCAGCACCCCGGGGTCCAGGAGCTGCCACGCGGGGTCGTCATCCATTGGTTCGCTGGCGAAAACCACCGACGGCCGCTCGTTCAGTTGCCCTGAACTCGCGTGAATTCGCCGGGTCTGCATTTCGAATTCGGTCAGTCCACCGCGGCGATTCAGGACATATAGCTCGTGGGCATCCGGGTAGCGCAGGGCCCACATATCGGTCGCAGTGGCAAGCAACAGGTTCAGGGCGAAGATGGGAACATTCGCGGCCAGCCAGTTCAAGGCGTCGGTAAGCCCGGCCTGTACATCGCCTCGCTGCGCCCGGATCGCGGAGGTAATCAACGCGAAGACCCGTTCGCTGTCGGTTTGGCCCGCCACCAGATCCGTCACGCCCAGCTCTGCGAGCCGAGCGTTGAGCGTGTCCATTCCCTCCACCACACCGTTGTGCGCGAACAATCGGCCATCCTGCAGGAAGGGATGGGTATTTCGGGCGTCCAGGTCGCCGGTCGTCGCATACCGCACATGCGCGAGGAAGGTCGTGCCGGTCAGGCTCTTCGCCTCGGCCGCGAACTGGGCATCCTCCCATGCCGCGATCGGGCGCTTGTCCAGCACCGGCTCGCCCGCGGCATCGAACACTCCGATCCCGGCTCCATCGGGGTTGCGTTTGCTCTGAGCGGCGAGACTATCGGCAGCGTCCAGCAGCCAGAAGCTCGCCGTCACCACGTTTCGACCGGCATGTAGACCGAATAAGCGACACATGTTTCAGACGCTACGTGGTTCACCCCAGGCGCCCGCGGAAACCGCGCCATCACAT
>CAZCHU010000146.1:0-7655 GCA_964498215.1 uncultured Mycobacterium sp.
GTCGGCCAGTGCCCGAGCAGCCAGCGGTCCATGGTGGTGAATCCATAGATCGCCAGCCAGGCGACCCAGCTTCGGATCGTTGAGTTCGGCAGGACCACGGTCATCAGGAACGGGAACAACATCATCGAGTAGTAGCCCTGGCCCAGGGACAGAACCAGCCAGGACGTGAGCAACAGGACGCCGGAGGAGGTGAGCATCCAGAACAACGGATCGCGGGTGCGGTAGTAGCGGTACAGCAGCCACAGCGACGCCGCGCCGATCAACGTGAACATCACCCGCAGCAGCATGATCAGCCACATCGGCAGCCCGTAGTAGACGCCGTTGCCGAGGATCGAGCTGTTGAAGTAGTCGCGAGTGGAGAAGATGTAGGGCAGGGTGCGGCTGACGAAGCTCATCGGGTCGCTGATTAGCGGCCAAGCGGCCGCGTTGAACACCACCGGTACAACGAAGGCCGTTACCAGAGTTCGCCACTGGCGGTTAAGTAGCGGTAGCAGCAGAAGTGGCGCAAGCAACGGTTTTACCACCAGCGTCAGCCCGATGGCGACGCCCGCCCACCATTCGTAGCTCTTGTTGCCAGTCTGGGTGCTGCTGAGCAGCCACCGGAAGAACAGCACCTCCAGCAGCAGGATGGGCCCGTTGATGTTGCCGAAAACCAGGGTATTGGTGACGTTTTCGGTGCAGAACATGGCCAGCAGCAACGCGGGGGCTGCCACCGAGGCCAGGGTGAATTTGAATAGCCGCAGCAGGAAGTAGGCAGCGAGCACGATGGCCAGAGTGTTGAAGAAGATGAACCAATACCGGGAAGCTTCCACGGGCAGGTAGCCGAAGGGCGCCATGATGAGCGTCCCGCCAGGCGGGTAAAGGTAGTGCGGGTCGACGTAGTCGAAGTTCTCGTTGTAGATGTCCAAGCCGAGCTTGAAATTCACCACCGCGCGGTAAACGGGGGCGAAATCGTCGGTGATGTAGCCGTTGGTGGCCAGTACATAGCTGCGGTGAATGATCGACAGGATTGCCAGCGGCCACAGGACCGATCGCAGCACAGACGCGGTACTGGGCGGGGAGGTGCGAGGCCGGAAAGGGGCCAGGACAAGATCACGCACGTGGGCACCGTACCCGAATAACGGGACGGGAGCGCGGAAGGGGAGTCGCGACGCGGCCCGCGTCAGGCCGGGCAGTAGGTGTCGGTGGGGGGCAGTTCGCCGGAGTCCAGGTAGCCGATGACCGGTGGCAGGGCGCACGGTGAGTAAATGGCGGCTCCGTGCCCGATGCCTTGCCACATGACCCGCCGGTTGGAGGACCCGGCGTTGATGGCGGTGGCGGCCACCGCGGCGACGCCTTCGTTGCCGACGATGGGATCGTTTCGCACGCCGAGAAGCAGCGTTGGGATCTTGAGGTCCATGGGGTCTTGAGGTGCGGTGCCGCTGGGCCAGTTCAGGCACTTCACCATGTCGAGCGCGCCAACCCTGCCGAACTGCGGGTACAACTTGTCCCACGCCACGACCAACTCACGGACCCGGTCCGGGGTAGGGCGGTTCAGTGCGTCGCTGCAGGTGTTGACGAACTGGCCGTCGGTTTGCCGCAGCGATTCAGCCCGGTTGATCAGCACATTGAGTCTGCTGGTGTTGCCCGACCGCGCGTCAGCGACCGCGAGGGCGAGTTCGTTGGTGGCGGCTACCCGGTCGCCTCGCGGATAGGCCAGCGCGGTCGAGATGGCCTCGGCGACCGCGGCCACCGAAGCGCCATTAGGTCCGCGGCCCTCCCGGGCCGCGCTCAGCAGTGCATCGACCGCGCCCTTGGGATCGGCGCCCAGCGCGCAGTTGGTCGCCGCACACTGGGTCGCCCAGGCGTCCAACGCCGCCTGCTCACCCTTGACGCGCTGTTCGGTGGCGGCCTCCGCGGAGATACCCAGCGGCAGTGGGGAATCCAGGATGAGTCTGGCTACCTTTGTCGGGTGCGAGCCAGCGTAGGCCAGGGCGACTTGTGCTCCGTTGCCGACGCCGAGCAGCGCCAGCGCGGGCACATCCCACTTAGTACGCAGGCGCTCGATGTCTTCGGCGGCGTGCGCGTTGTCGTAGGCGGAGTCTCCGGGGGCGATGGCGTCGGTGCAACTCGTCGTGGCCTCGATCGTGACCGCGCCGAGGTTGGCTACCGGGTCATCCCCGGGTTGGAACTGGGCCTGCTCGATCATCTCCTGCCGGTCGAACAGGTCGCGGCAGTCCAGCGGACTCGACATACCGATGCCACGGCGGTCCACCGAGACGACGGGGTTGGTGTCGAGTACGTCGATTCCCGCGCGGGACAACCAGACCGGTAGCTGCACCGACGAGGGCAGGTCAGAGCCGGTGGTCATCACCAGCGGTCCGGCGTCGCCCGGCGTCTGCGCGGATCTCGCGCGCACTACCCCGATGGTGATGGTCCCGCTGGCGCCGTTGATGGGATCGAGGTCGGCCTCATAGCTGGCGCAGTCCAGCGAGACACCGGCGACCGGGTCTAGCGAGGCTTGGCTGAACAGTCGTGAGCTGCAGTCCTGCCAGGACAGTTCGTTCTTCGGGGCCTCGATGGTGGGTGGTCCATTCGGTGGAACACTGGTCGGGGCCTGGCCTTGGGGGCCAGCTCCGGAGTCGGTCGCGTAGCGGGGGTTTGCGGCCAGGCCCGGCGAGCAGCCGACCAGTACGGCAGACATCACGATGGGGAGCAGGACCCCGCCGCGCACCCGAGACGCGATCGAGCCTCGAGTGTTGGGAGCAGCACGGAGCAGACCACGCATGCCGACCACAGTACTGACCGGTCTCACTGAGCTTCCTCGGAGCAGCCGTGGTCGCGCGGGGGGCGGTGGAGGTATCGGAGGTATCGGAGGTAGAGGTAGCCGTCGTCGTCGGTGAGTCCGTGTTCGAGCTGCATCGCAGTGTGCACTTCGGCCGACCCGGTCACGATGCGTGCCGACCTGCCGCCGACCAGTGTTGGAGCCACGGTCAGGCACATCTCGTCGAGCACGTTCTGTTCGACGAACATGCCCAGGACGCCGGGTCCGCCCTCGGTCAGCACCCGCAGAAGTCCCTTCTCGGACAGCAATGTCAGCGCGACGCGCAGGTCGACCGAATCAGTTCTTGCGCCGGAGGCGTTGAGAACCTCGGCGAGGGCGCCAAGGCGCGCTTGGGTGTCCTTGACCGCATCGGCGCTGGTCAAGATGAGCGGCGCAACCTCGTTGCGGTGGAAGAGTTTCGCGTCGCGCTCAAGCCGGCCCGAGCGGGTCAGCACGGCGATCGGCGGAACCTCGGCTTGCCCGCGGCGCTGACGTTCCTGGCGTTGCGCGGGGCTCAATCGCACGCCTGTGTAATTCTCCACTCGCACCGTGGACGCTCCCACCACGATCACGTCGGCCAGCTCGCGCAGCACCGCGAACAACGCACGGTCACCGTCGCGGCCCAGGCCGCCAGACTTGCCGTCGCTCGTCGCGCCGCCGTCGATCGATGCGATCATGTTGCCCCGCACCCAGCACGATCGCAGGTCGTCGGGGTATGCGTAGTACTGGCTGAGCCCGCGTGTGCCGACCTGGTCCTTCTGGCCCAGCATCGTGAACTGTGTCCCGTCACCCTCAGCAGACATACGCAGAATCACAACACGCCGCTAAGGTGCCTGCATGGGCGAGGTGGGGCATTTGGTCGATCGCAATCCCAGCGTTACGCCGGAGCGGCTGATCGCTCAGCTGATTCCGCCGCCCACATTCGCCGACGTCAGCTTCGAGTCTTATAAGCCCGATCCGGGTGAGCCGTCTCAGGCCGCCGCGGTGCGGGCCTGCGAGCAGTTCAGCCAGCAGGCGGTGCAGCGGCGCCAGGGCAGGAAGAAGATGTTCGGCAGGCGAGAAGTGCTGCCGGGTGTGGGGTTGTACCTCGACGGAGGATTCGGTGTCGGAAAGACTCACCTGCTGGCATCGTCGTACTACGCCGTCTCCGGCCCTCCGCAGTTCAAACGGGCGTTTGCCACGTTCGGCGAGCTCACCCAGCTGGCGGGGGTCTTCGGGTTCGTCGAGTGCATCGATCTGCTTTCCGACTACGCGCTGGTCTGTATCGACGAGTTCGAGCTGGATGACCCGGGTAATACGACGCTGATTTCGCGGTTGTTGTCCCAACTCGTCGAACGTGGCGTCTCGGTTGCAGCCACGTCCAACACGCTGCCCGAGCAGTTGGGTGAGGGCCGGTTCGCCGCCCAGGACTTCCTGCGGGAAATCCATACGCTGGCAGCGATATTCACCACGGTGCGGATCGAGGGTCCGGACTACCGCCACCGTGACCTGCCCCCGGCGCCGTTCCCCCCGAGCGACGCCGAGGTCGCCGAACGCGCTGGCGCGGTTCCCGGCGCGACGCTGGACGACTTTGATGCCCTCTGTGTGCACCTGGCGACGATGCATCCGTCGCGCTACCTGACGTTGATCGAAGGAGTTACCGCGGTGTTCATCACCGGTGCGCACCCCATCGATGACCAGAGCGTCGCGCTGCGGTTGGTTTCACTGACCGATCGGCTCTACGACGCCGGTATCCCGGTGGTCGCATCGGGGGCTGCGGTGGACACGCTCTTCAGCGACGAGATGCTGGAGGGCGGCTTCCGTAAGAAGTACTTGCGGGCAACCTCGCGGCTCCTGGCCTTGACCGCCGCCGGTCAGGCCGGGCGCACCATCACGTAATCCTGTTCGATATCGGTGCCGAGGCGAAAGGTCTTGGTACCGGTGACCGCAAAACCATGTTTGGCGTAGAAGCGCTGCGCGCGCTGGTTCTGCTGGTTGACGCCGAGCCACACACAGGCCGCCCCGAGCGTGGCTGCCGTCTGTAGGGCGGCCGACATCAGCGCCGCGGAGACCCCGCAGCCGTGCGCCTCGGGCAGCACGTACATCTTCGACAGCTCCACAGCCGGACGCACAACGACCGAGCGCTCGACGTCGGCGTCGTCGGGCACGCCGCGAATCATCATGGCGTAGCCGATGAGCTGGCGGTCCTCCATCGCTGTGAGGACAACGCGATCGGGATCGTCCAGGTATTCGCCGAAGCGAGCGGGGGACAGGTTCTCGGCGATGAACGCCGCGACATCGTGCGGAGTGGCCGATGGAGGACAGGCCATCGGGAAGGTGCATGCGGCGAGCTCGGCGAGCTCGGCAAGCCGGTCTGGGGTGGCTGTCGCCAGTTCGATCACCTCTGAAGGCGCCTCTGGGCTCGTCGGGAGAGGCGGGCTTGGGGTGCCAGGATCAACAGCGCTCCGGCAACGGCCCCCAGAAAATCGGCTATCCAGTCGTGGAGGTCGCGCCCTGTTCTGCCCGGGGTGAATGCCTGTACCGTCTCGTCGAGCGCGCCGAACGCCGCCACCACGATGACGGCCAGGATGATTCGGCTGGCGATTGTCGCCCGTGGACGCGTTACCTGGAAGGCGTTGGCCGCGAGCCACCCGCCGATCATAAAAGCGATGAAATGGTTGATCTTGTCGGAGACGAGGAATGCAGCGTCGGGCAACCGTTCCGGAGTGAGCGATGACAACCAAAGGATCCCGCATGCCCAGGCAAGCAGGGCCAGCCACAGGACGCTGGCGAGCGTGCGGCGCGGCATCGGACAACTGAACACGGCAGTCGCTGTGCTGTCTAGCGGGTGCGGCCGAGATCGACGGGCGTAGCGTTCATTGCCCCGGTGTGGATGCGCTGCCGTTGCGATCGATCGCCTCGCGCAGCAGATCAGCGAAGCGGTCCAGATCCCCTCCGCAGCTCTCGATTTCGGCGCGGCCGAGCAGCTTCACCAGGCCCGTGGATGTCTTGGCCAGAACGCAAGGAAAATCATCTCCTGCAACGGCGGCCTGCGCGGGGTCCATCCGGTTGCGGTACACGCCCTCGACGGGCAAACCGATATCTTGCTTGCACTGCTTGAAGTCGGCTTTCTCGGAGAGTCCGTCGTAGGTGAGCTCGCAGAGCGCGCACGCCTCTATTCCACGTACACGGTTGGCGACGTAGGCGAGTCCGCCCATCAAGCTCATGTCCGCGTTCCAGACGAGGTACAGGCGTTCGATCATCTCCCGAGCGTAAGCCCTGTCACTCACCGCCCGCCGCGCGCATCCGCCGACGCGCATCAGAGAACTTCGGATCGGCGCAGTAGCGCGTGCCCAAAAAACCAGCAAACACGATATCGGCCCGCCACCGGTGGGGGGGTTGGTGGCGGGCCGAGCTTATCGGGGGGTCTTGATCTTGCTGACATTCAAGTTACGACGCGAAACTGAGAGAGACCTAATAGATAGATCACTACTTCGACACAGGTGCATCACGGCACACAACAGGCCGGCCACGGCGAGAATGGTTGGCCGGATGTTGGCCGTCGGCGGTCGAGATTGCTCGGGCAATTCGGCATCAGGAGGGTCGGGCAACGATCACCGGCGCCAGCGCGGCCTGGGTCACCGCCGCGCTGACCGAACCGAGCAGCATCCCGGTGAAGCCACCTCGGCCACGGCTGCCGACGACGACCAACTGCGCGGACTCAGACTGCTCTATGAGCTCCGGAGCCGGTCGATTGAAGACCACAGTGCGGCTCACCGAGACGTCTGGGTAGCGTTCCTGCCATCCCGACAGCCGCTCAGACAGGAGTTCTGCCAGTTCCGACCGAACTGCCGGCCAATCGGGAACTTCGGACTGCAGCGCCGTCACGTCGCTGCACGCATGCAGGGCGATCAGTCCCACCCCGCGAAAGGATGCTTCATCGAAGGCGATCGCGATGGCTGACTCTGATGCGGGTGAGCCATCGATGCCGACCACTACCGGCGCCTGCGACGACCGCGGCATCGGCGGGTGGTCGTCGCCGCCCCGGATGATTGCGACCGGGCAGTGCGCATGGTGGAGGAGTCCGGAGCTGACCGAGCCGAGAAGTAACCGGTTCAGTGGGCCAAGGCCCCGACTGCCAGCCACGATCATCTGTGCTCCCTTGGACAGGTCGACCAGCGTCGGTACCGGCGGGCCGGTCACTAGCTCGCTGGTGACATCGACCGGGTGGGCCGTAGCGGCCTCCTCAACGATCCGGAGTGCGTCGGCGAGGACGTCCCGGCCCTTGTCCTCCTGCCAGCTCAGGTAATCCATCGGCAGCGACGCCCCTTGGACGGTCATGTCGGCCGGCAGCGCATGGACCAATCTCAGCGGCGTTCGTCGCATAGCGGCGTCCCGAGCCGCCCAGTTCACCGCAAGCTTTGATGCGGGAGACCCGTCTACGGCGACGGTGATTCCAGGATGCGTCACAGGGAGGGGCATTCGTTTTCCTTCTGGCCAGCGGACTCAGATTATCGCCGCACACCGTTCACCTGCGCTAGAGGGGCTGGACCCCATCGATCTGGCCAGGATAACGAGTTGTGCCCGCTGGATGCGCGATGCCGGCGCTTGTGACGGTCAGATGCACATCGACCGACACCCCTCGCGTGGTGCGCGGTGGTGGCCGGCAGGGATCATCGACACTATGGAAATCTTCTTGCCCATCGCGATCGCGCTCTGGTGGTTCGCATGTGCGGTCACCGCCGGAATCATTGCAACCAACCGGTATCTCAACGGGGTCGTCTTTTTCTGTATAGGGCTGTTTGTCCTTGGTCCGCTCACGGTTGCTGTCGCACTTCTGGCGGCGCCGGGATCACCGCAAACCCAACCAGGT
>CAZCHU010000147.1:0-7606 GCA_964498215.1 uncultured Mycobacterium sp.
ATCCGCAAGGCCGACGACCCGCTGCTCGTGGTGCGCGCCGGCGCCGCCGACATCGCGGTGCTCAAGGTGGCGCCGCTGGGCGGAGTGCACGCGATGCTGAGCATCGCCGGCCAGATCGACATCCCGGTCGTGGTGTCCAGCGCCTTGGACTCCGCGGTGGGCATCGGCACGGGTCTGGTCGCCGCGGGCTGTCTGCCTGACTTGCGCTATGCCTGCGGCCTGGGCACCGGCGGATTGTTCGTCGAGGATGTGGCCGAGCCGGTGGCGCCGGTCGACGGCTTCCTGCCGGTGGCGACGGTGACGCCCGACCCGGCGCGACTGGCAGCACTGGCAGCCTCGCCGGATCGCAGGCAGTGGTGGATCGAACGTGTGCGGGCCTGCCATCCGCTGCTGTCCTGATCACTCATCTAGCCGGCGAACTCCCCAATTTCTGCGCCCCGCGCGGACGTCTCTGTCACAAAGACCGCGCCGGCAGCTGGCTCTTCTTCGTCGCGCATCCCATGTCTGGAGGTCGTGATGTAGAGGAGATCCCGTTCGGTTCCGCCGAATGTGCATGCGCTGACTTGTGATACACCTGGCACGGTAATTGCCTCGACGAATCGGCCGGTCTTGTCGTAGTGATTCACCGCGCCTCCTCCCCAGAGGGCTATCCAGACTCCGTCGTCCTCGTCAATCGCCATCCCGTCAGGAAACCCCGCGACGCCGTCCAGGTTGATGTGCGTTCGACGGTTTGACCACGCGCCGGATTGCGGATCGATATCGAAGGCATCGACGCGCTGGGTGGGGGTATCGATATAGAACACCCGGGTGCGGTCCGCAGAGAACTGAACGCCGTTTGAGATCGACACCGGCGCAAGAATCTCCGCTACTTCACCATCCGGCATCACGCGATAGACGGCCCCGCGGCCGGGCTCTTCGTTATATGCCATGGTGCCGATGATGAAGGCGCCGAACGGATCACAGCTTCCGTCGTTGGTTCGCAGTGACGGATCGTCAATGATCTCGGCAAGCGGGGTGAACTCTGATAGCGCCTCATCGGCGAGGAGGAGGCCAGTCTCGGAAGCAATGACGAATCCCGAGGCGGCGCGGCGTCGGATGACCGTAGTTACCTTCGTCGGTATCGGGTAGTACTGCAGGTCGCCGAACGAATCGGCCGCTACCACAGTGCCTGCGAACACATCCATGCATAGGAGACGCTGAGCACGCCCGTCCCAGAACGGGCCTTCACCATGGTAGGCGAATGACGAGGTGAGCTTCTCGGCGCTACGCACAAAGCCGCCCTGGCGAGAAGGGTCTCGTCATGGTCTCGTACTCGGTCTGACACTCGCCGAATCCTTTTGATGCACGATGGGATCGTACGTGCCGCTTCGTCGGACATGCGCCGTCTGAGATTAAAGGGAGGTCGACCATGCAGGTCGCAATCATGGTGTATCCGGGATTCACTGCGCTGGACTTCATCGGTCCCTACGAGAGTCTGCGATGGCTGCCCGACACTGAGATCCGCTTCGTGTGGCATGAGCCGGGGCCGATCGCCGCCGACTCCGCCGTGCTACTCGTCGGCGCTACCCATTCGTTCGACGAAACACCCGCTCCCGACATCGTTCTCATTCCGGGCGGCTTCAGCACGATGGAGCACGCCCGGGACGAGAAGGTGCTCGACTGGGTGCGCAACGCACATCGCACCTCCACGTGGACAGCCTCGGTGTGCTCGGGATCGGTCATCCTGGCCGCCGCGGGGCTGCTGGAGGGCAAGCGCGCGACCTCACATTGGGCAGCGGTGCAGCTACTGCGGACCTTCGGCGCCGTGCCCGTGGACGACGAACGGATCGTGCCCGCCGACGACAAGACCGTCACCTGCGCCGGGGTTTCGGCCGGCATCGATCTGGGCCTGTGGCTGGCGGGCCGCGTCGGCGGCGAGGCCAGAGCCAAGGCCATTCAGCTCTCGATGGAGTACGACCCGCAGCCGCCGTTCGATTCCGGGCACATGTCGAAGGCGTCGGCGGGCACCAAAGCGCGGGCCACCGCGCTGATGGGCAAGGAGTTGATGAAGCCCACTGCACTCGCGGCCAGCACCGCCCTGCTGTGGGAGGCCGCGCTGCGGCGGATTCGGCGCGCGTAACGACCGCCACGGTGCGTAGCCGCGCCGAAATCGCGCCTCAAGTAGCGTCGGCGGGGTGAATTTGGCTTTTGACGACCGCGGCTCGGGGGAGTCGCTGCTCTTCATCGCCGGCCGCGGGGGTGCCGGCCGCACCTGGCACCTGCATCAGGTACCCGTGTTCACCCGCGCCGGGTACCGCTGCGTCACGTTCGACAACCGTGGCGTCGGTGCCACCGAGAACGCCGAGGGCTTCACCACCGAGACGATGGTCGGCGACACCGCTGAACTGATCGAGCAACTCGACCTCGCCCCCGTCCGGATCGTCGGGGTCTCCATGGGCTCCTACATCGCCCAGGAGCTCATGGTCGCGCGGCCCGAGCTGGTCAAATCAGCGGTCCTGATGGCCACCCGCGGCCGCCATGACCGCACTCGGGAATTCTTCTGGTCCGGCGAGCTCGCACTGGCTGAATCGGGCCTGCGGTTGCCCGTCGAGTTCGAAGCGAAAGTACGTTTGCTGGAAAGCTTTTCGCCGGAGACGCTGAATGACGACAATGCAGTCCGGGATTGGATCGACATGTTCACGATGTGGCCGCAGCCGCCCACCCCCGGGATGCGAACCCAGCTGTCGATCGCTCCGCAGAGCAGCCGGCTGGGCGTCTACCAGAACGTGGTGACCCCGACGCTGGTCATCGGTTTCGCCGACGACGTGGTGCTGCCGTCGTATCTGGGCCGCGAGGTCGCCAACGCACTACCCAACGGCAGCTTCCTGGAGATCCCCGGCACCGGCCACCTCGGGTTCATCGAGAAGCCGCAGGTAGTCAACACCGCGATCCTGAATTTCTTCGCCGATACTCTGTAGTGATGAACCCGTCGACGACACAGTCCCGCGTGGTCGTCGACGAACTGATTCGCGGCGGCGTGCGCGACGTGGTCCTCAGCCCGGGCTCGCGCAACGCCCCGCTGGCATTCGCGCTACACGACGCCGATCGTGCCGGTCGCCTGCGACTGCACGTGCGTATCGATGAACGCACCGCGGGCTTCTTGGCGATCGGGCTGGCCGCTGCCGAACGGGCCCCGGTATGTGTGGCGATGACCTCCGGCACCGCGGTGGCCAATCTGGGTCCGGCGGTCGTGGAGGCCAACTACGCCCGCGTGCCGTTGATCGTGTTGTCGGCCAACCGGCCCTATGAACTGCTGGGCACCGGCGCGAACCAGACTTTCGAGCAACTGGGCTATTTCGGCACCCAGGTTCGTGCCAACGTCAGCCTCGGTTTGGCTCCCGAACTCCGCGGGGCCGTACCCGGTGAACTCGATGCGCTCAACGCCCAGTGGCGTTCGGTGACGTGTCGGGTTCTGGTGGCCGCCACCGGATCTCGATCGGCCAATGCCGGACCGGTGCAGTTCGACATCCCGCTGCGCGAGCCGTTGGTGCCGGCCGTCAGTGACGACGGAGTGTCCGGCTACGCGCCAGCGGGCCGCCCAGACGGAAAGCCGTGGACCTATACGCCGCCGGTGACGTTCGACCAGCCTCTGGAGATCGACGTCACAACCGACACGGTGGTGATCGCCGGGCACGGCGCCGGCGCGTACCGCAACCTCGCCCATCTACCGACGGTCGCCGAGCCGACAGCGCCGTCCGCGCAGAACCCGCTGCATCCGCTTGCGCTGCCGCTGCTGCACCCCAAGCAGGTCATCATGCTGGGCCGGCCGACGCTGCACCGCCCAGTCGCCGCGTTGTTGGCTGATGCATCGGTCCCCGTCTTCGCGTTGACCACAGGTCCGCGCTGGCCCGATGTGTCGGGAAATTCGCAGGCTACCGGCACCCGTGCGCTCATCTCCGGAGCTGCATCGGCGGATTGGCTGCAGCGCTGCAAGCAGGCCAACAGCCACGCCGTCACCGCGGTACGCGACCAGCTTGCTGCCCACCCGCTGACCACCGGCCTGCATGTCGCGGCCGCGGTGGCCGATGCACTGGGGCCCGGGGACCAACTGGTGCTGGGGGCGTCGAATCCGGTCCGCGACATGGCATTGGTGGGATTCAACGGTGCCGGCGTGAAGGTGCAGTCCAACCGCGGGGTCGCGGGAATCGACGGAACCGTGTCCACCGCGATCGGGGCCGCCTTGGCTTTTGAAGCAGCCGGTGGCGGGCGCACCATTGCGCTGATCGGTGACCTGACGTTCGTACATGACAGTTCGGGTCTGCTGATCGGGCCGACGGAGCCGACGCCGCGCAATCTGACGATCGTGGTGTCCAACGACAACGGTGGCGGCATCTTCGAGGTGCTTGAGCAGGGCGACCCGCGGTTCACCGATGTGTCATCGCGCATATTCGGCACGCCACACGATGTCGACGTCGGTGCGCTGTGCCGGGCCTACCACGTTGAGTGCACACAGATTGAATCTGCAGACCTCGCCCGAGCTCTCGCCGAACCGTTCGAGGGTATGCGGGTGCTGGAGGTCAAGGCCGACAGGTCGTCGCTGCGGGCGCTGCACGCATCGATAAAGGCGGCCCTGTGAGCGCATCCAGCGCAGTGGCCGCTGGGTCCGGGTTGAAGAAGCGTTTAAAAGCATCCTTAAAAGCGTTGGTGCGCATCATAGTTCCGCACATTTCGGGACTTCCCGATGAGACACGGGGCGGTCGGATCGCTCGCCGCGTCCGGATAGCCATCGTGGTCGCTGCCTGCCTGGTGACGTTGCAGTCGGTGCTGTTGGTGCTGGGCGCATGGCGAAACGACCGTCAGATCGAACGGCACCTGGGGGTCGCCCAGGCCAACGTGCTGGACGCGGGTCCCCGACGGTCGACCATCGAGTTCGTTACGCCGGATCGGGTGACCTATCGCCCCGAACTGGGCGTGCTCTACCCCTCGGAACTCGATACCGGTATGCGCATCTATGTGGAGTACGACACGAACAATCCGGACCTGGTACGGGTACAGGGGCGCAACGCTGCGCTTGCGATCGTTCCGGCCGGCTCGATCACTGTCGTCGGATGGCTGGTGGCCGGTGCCGCGCTCGGTGTCACCACATTCTTCGAGCGACGCCACGATCGACGCGCTTCGGTGTCGTGAATGATGTCGTGAATTACTACTCGACGAGCTTGTTCAGCCAGTCGTCGTCGTAGATGTCGAGCTTCTCGCCGGCCTCCAAGTCGTAGACGGTCGGCGTACCGGTTCGTATGAGGTCGATGTCCAGCAGGTAATCGAAGTTGGCGTCCTCCATGTCGGCGATGTCGACAGCCGCCCGCTGGCGGGCGATGTTGTCGGCAACAGCGTCGGGCAGTCCCGAGTCGGTGGCCATGTCGCGCAGTTGCGTCCCGGTGAAGGCTGGGCCGCCGATCTGCTGATTGACCCAGAGGTCCTCGACGAAGCGCTGAAACTGGGCGCCGGTCGCTGCGGCGTCGCCAACCGGCTCGGCCGCCAGAAACAGTGCGTTGGCAACCTTCGAGGAATATCCGTCGTAGTCGTCGTCCAGGAATGTCAGTGGCCGGTAGATGACCTGGATCCGCCCGATGTTGATGTAGTGCGCCAGCTGGTCACCGAAGTCGGCCTGTAGATCCCGGCAGTGTGTGCACTGCGGTTCGGTGAAGATCTCGAGCCGTACGGGGGCGCCATCGAAACCCGCGGCTATCCCGTATCCATCCTCGGTAAGCACGAGCGGCGCCTTGCGAGGGTCTGGCAGAGCCGTGCCGTTGATCTGTTGCGTGCAGCCCGCGGTTGCCAGGAGCAGTCCCAGGAGCCCGGTGAGCAGCGCCATCTTGGAAATCCGCATGTCGAGAGAGTAACTTGCGGCACCCGGCAATTCTTGTGACATCTGTCTGTTGGCAACCTCGTCGACAGCTGGCGATGCCACCCTCGGGCTTGTGCGGGTAGCGATAGTCGCAGAGTCATTCCTCCCGAATGTCAACGGCGTCACCAACTCGGTGCTTCGGGTGATCGAGCATCTGCGCCGCACGGGGCACGAAACGTTGGTTATCGCCCCGGACACGCCGCGTGGACATCCTGCCGCCGACAGGGTGTACGAGGGTATCCGCGTGCACCGCGTCCCGTCGCGAATGTTCCCGAAAGTGACATCGCTACCCCTTGGGGTGCCGCGACCCCGAATGATCAGCGTGCTGCGCGGTTTCGAGCCCGACGTGATTCATCTGGCCTCGCCGGCACTGCTCGGCTACGGCGGTGTGCACGCCGCTCAGCACCTGGGCGTTCCGACGGTCGCGGTGTTCCAGACCGACATTGCGGGCTTCGCGCGCAGCTACGGCGTCGGCATCGCGTCACGAGCGGCGTGGGCATGGACCCGCCATCTACACAAGCGTGCTGACCGAACCCTGGCGCCGTCCAGCTCGGCAATGGAAGATCTTTCAGCGCATGGCATCCCGCGAATTCACCAGTGGGCGCGTGGTGTGGATGTCGTCGGCTTCGCGCCGTCTGCCCGCGACCAGCGGCTGCGCCGGACGTGGTCACCGGACGGCAGGCCGATTGTCGGGTTCGTTGGACGGCTCGCCCCGGAGAAGCATGTCGAGCGGCTCGTCGCGCTGGCTGGCCGCGACGATCTCCAGCTGGTCGTCGTGGGTGACGGCGTTGACCGCCAGAGACTCGAAACGCTGCTTCCCCGAGCAGTTTTCACCGGAGCGCTCTACGGCGGTGAGTTGTCGGCCGCGTATGCGAGCATGGATGTGTTCGTGCATCCGGGCGAACACGAGACGTTCTGTCAGGCCGTGCAGGAGGCGATGGCCTCGGGGCTCCCGGTGATTGCACCCGATGCCGGTGGCCCGCGCGATCTGGTTGCGCCCTACCGGACCGGGTTGTTGCTGAGCGTCGAGGAGTTCGAAGGACGGCTTCCGCAAGCCGTCGACCATCTGGTTGGCGAACGTCGTCGCTATTCACTGGCGGCGCGGCGGGCCGTGCTCAGCCGGACTTGGCCGGTGATCTGCGACGAACTGCTCGGCCACTACGAGGCAGTCCTCGGTGCCCGCCGGCTACGGGCCGCCTAGCGCCGAATCGAGCAACCCGTCCACGCGTATCGAACTGAGCCGCGCCATTCACAGGTACCGTCGGCACCGTGAATCGCGCGTCGCTGGAGAAAGATCCCCGTGAAGTGGCGTCGATGTTCGACGGCGTCGCGCGCCGCTACGACCTGACCAACACCGTGCTCTCGGTCGGGCAGGACCGTTTCTGGCGACGTGCCACCCGCGAGGCGCTGCGCATCGGGCCTGGCGACACGGTGCTCGACCTGGCCGCCGGGACCGCGGTGTCGACCGAGGAGCTGGCTGGCTCCGGGGCGTGGTGTGTGGCGGCGGACTTTTCGGTGGGCATGCTTGCCGCCGGGGCCGGCCGCAACCTGCCGAAGGTGGCCGGCGACGCCACGCGGCTCCCATTCGCCGACGGTGTCTTCGATGCGGTGACCATCAGCTTCGGACTGCGCAATGTGGTCGATCACTCTGCCGGCCTGGCTGAGATGGCGCGGGTGACCCGTCCGGGTGGACGGCTGGTGGTGTGTGAATTCTCGACGCCG
>CAZCHU010000148.1:0-7539 GCA_964498215.1 uncultured Mycobacterium sp.
CGCCGCAGTTTGCCGCTTGTCTGGTGGCGCGTGAGGCCTTCCACCACCCGGACCTGCACATCGGGATCGCTCATGCCGCGTTCGCGGAGCGCCTCGACCATCGCCGCGGTCAGCTGATCCACCTCGGGATCTCCCACGACAAGGATCTCGGCTCCACCGACCGTCTGCCTGACCTGGTACTCCGAGACGCGGCGGTCGGTGCCGAGGATGTGACGGAAAACGCTCGCCGGAATCGTGGACGTCGAGTACTGGAAATCGTCGTCGCGCCGGCCACCGATGTCGGCCACCCGGGCGAATGCGCTCCCGCAGGCGCAGTCGCCGGTCAGCAGGCGGACTTGATCGCCCAGGTCGTACCGGATGAACGGAAACGTTCGATTGGCCAGTCCGGTAGCCAAGGTGCGAGCGGCCGGAACATCGGCGGCCACCGCATTCCCGTTCTCGTCGACGCGCTCAAGGATGACCTCGTCTTCGCAGACGTGCAGCCCGTCGCCAAGACCGCAACCGACTGCTTGGACCCCGATCTCGGTTGATCCCCACAGGTTGTGCAACGGGGCGCCCCACGCCCGCTCAATCGCCTGTCTGTCCTCGTCGAACAGCGGTTCGGAGTTCGTACTGACCCGGACAGGGCTGATATCCAGGTCGCCGGCCAAGGTAGCGCGCGCGAGCTTGCCGATGACGGTGGCGTAGCCAACCAGATGGCTGGGCCGGGCGGCGGCGACCGCCGAACGTACATCCTCGAACGGCTCGCCAGCCGGTATCACGACGGTCGCCATGGTGGGCGTTGTCGGAACGTCGAACAGCGGCGTGCTGGCGTGCGGCGGCCCGCCCGCAGCCAGCACAGCCAGCAGTGCCGGGGGCTGCTGCGTGGACCGACGCTCCTGCGCTGCCTGCATCCGCCAGGCAAGGCAGGTAGCCGATGTGGTGAACTCCCAATCCCACACGTAGACACCGCGCACGCCGCTGGATCCGCCCGAACTGAAGATCTGCATCTTACTCGGCGTGTACGTAAACCATTGCTGCTCAGCGAGAATACGTTCAGCACGCTCGCGGTGGATATCACCGCTAGTGATGATTTCGTCCCAGTTCCGTTGCATCTCTTGCTTTATCATGATCGGCAACCGCTGTAAGTCTTCGACCGACGCTGAGGCAACATCGACACCACGCAATCGCCGGGCGTAATAGGGTGACCGCTGGCGTGCGTATCCCAGCAGAGCCCGCAACCGCTGCTGCTGGTAGTGATCGATCTGCTCGCGTGACCAGCTCAGACGTGTGATGTGATCGTCAAGGGCCGACGCGACGGCGCTCAGGTGGGCTGCGCGAAGGCGGCCGTAAGTCTGTCGCGGATCCTCGCGGGAATCCGATGCGGACATAGGCTGTCCTCCCTGAAACACTACTGAGGTCTTCATAGTGACAGCCGGCAGGAAGAATCGTGCAGCGATGAGCAACGCAAAAGATGCGAAACTTTCGGTGGCAACACCGGTGGTCACGATGATGGCTGGAGCTGCACCCTGGGAGCGGGACGGCTCAATCGAAGACCTTGCCCGGATCGCGGAGTCGGCCGACCGCCTGGGCTATCACCACCTCACCTGCAGTGAGCATATCGCCCTGCCAGCCGCCGAGCTTGCCCGCCGGGGCGGCCGATACTGGGACCCGCTGGCCACCTTCGGGTACCTGGCGGCCCGCACTCGACGGATCCGCTTCGCAACGCACGTGCTGGTGCTGGCATACCACCACCCCCTCGAAATCGCCAAGCGTTACGGAACATTGGACAAGGTCAGCGGCGGCAGGGTGATCCTTGGCGTCGGTGTCGGGACGCTCAAGGAGGAGTTCGACCTCATCGGCGCGCCATTCGACGACCGTGGTCCACGGGCAGAGGATGCGTTGAAGGCGTTGCGAGCGTCACTGTCGAAACCAGAGCCCGAGTACCACGGGACCTGGTATTCGTTCGACGGGATGGTCGTCGACCCGTGCGCTGTGCAAGAGCATGTGCCCATCTGGATCGGGGGACGCACTCTGCGTTCCTTGCGCCGCGCCGTCGCTCTTGGCGACGGCTGGTGTCCCTTCAACGTATCGCTGGGGCAGGTCCAGGAGTGGCTCCAACGAGTAGAATTACCACAGGATTTCGAAGTGGTACTGGCGCCGGGCCGGCGGCTTGACCCGATCAATGAGCCCCGTCAAACCGAGGATGTCCTCGCCGAGACAGTGACGCACGGTGCCACCGTCATCTCGAGTTCCTTCGCCCATGCGTCCGTCGAGGAGTACCTCGACAACTTGCAGGCGTTGGCCGAACTGCATGCGGGCCTGGGGAACCGCACTACCTGATATGTCGACTGCGCTCAGGAAACCCACCGGGACTTTCCTTTTCCAGCAGGAGGCGGATCTGTTCGGGAATGGGCATGGGCCGGCGGTGCTCGCGGTCGACGTACACGTGCACCCAATGCCCGACGGCGGCAACCGGCCGATCGCCGGGATCGACTGAGTCACCCGGTGATTGGAACACTGCGAGCCGGTAGGTGACGCTGGTACGTCCCAATCGCTCGACGGCCAAGCCCACGGTGAGCGGATCGGGAAACGATAGCTCTGAAAAATACCGGCATCCGGACTCAGCCACCACGGCCAGCCACCCCGCGGTCAGCGGATCTATGCTCGTCTTAGTGGCGATCCACGCGTTGATAGCCGTGTCAAAGAGCGCGTAGTACACCGCGTTGTTGAGGTGACCGAACATGTCGTTGTCGGTCCACCGGGTCAATACCGGCCAGTGCACCGGGAAATCACCGCTGCGCAGTGACCGCTCCGTACCTGTCATGGCCTTATCTTGGCAGCACGGCCGTCGCCCGTGCCAAGTCAACGCCGGGGAGGCGGGAAATACATCTCCTGCCCTACGGTGCACACCAGAGCGCCATCTCTGTTGAACATCTTGCCGCTCGCGAGCGCCAGGGAGTCGGAACTACTGGGTGAAGACTGCTCGTAGAGCAGCCAATCCGACAACGATGCCGGCGCGTGAAACCACACCGAATGGTCACGCTGTGCAGACACGTCCACTCTCCCACGGGCCGCGTATGCCGGCTCGGTCAACATCACCGCCGACAGATAGGCCACCAGAATCGTTGTGAGCACCGGTTCGTCGGGGACGTCGCCGTCCGGCCGCCACCAGATCCGAGCTCGAGCCGGTGGCGACTGCTCGGCGTCGATGACCCGGCGCTCAAACCAGCGCAGGCTTGCCCATTGTCCTTGGGTGAGGTCACCAGATTCCGCGGAATGTGGTGCTACCCAGGGCAATGATTCCGGGGCCGGCACCTGCGGAATCGGCGGCTGATAGTTGTTCGGGGAAGTCTCGGTGCCGGGAGTCTTGAAGGATGACATCGCTTCGAGCAGAATCTGGCTGTCCTGCCGGGCGGTGACTCGACGAGCCGAAAAGGTCCGGCCTTCTTGAAGATTAGCTACATCGAACTCGACGGGCAGTCGGGAGTCGCCGGGTCGAAGGAAATACGTGTGCATGCTGTGTGGCGTCCGGCCGGGCGCGGTGCGGCTGGCCGCCATCAACGCCTGGGCGGAGATGTGTCCGCCCAGGATGTGGTTGGCGGGTGCGGGCAGTTGCTGGCCGACGAAGAGGGCCGTGTCGACCCGGTCGAGTTGCAGCGTGGCGAGCACATCGCCGAGCGAGGATGGCATCGGCAGCTATCATTCCTGACGGTGACCCGATTGAGGAGCGTACGGGCCCCGGGGTTCGCGTACGGGCCAGTTCAGCGCCGTCGTCGCAGGTGCCGCACGGTCCGAGGGGATTTGCGCCAATAGTCCGGATGAATGCGGCCCCTCGATTCCATGATCGCGATAGGTTGGAACTGCAACGTCCAAGGGAAGACATAACTGGTTCCAGGTAACCGGTCAGTGAGGCATCAGCAAGAGTATGGGTTTGGTTGAGTTCGTGCGAGACCGCTGGACGGTCCTGTCATTTCTCGCCTACCAGCACATGAGCCTTGTCGTTCAGACACTGGCCATCGCTACGGTCATCGCAGTCGTCATCGGTGTGTTGATCTACCGCTCGCCGTGGGGCGTGGCCGCGGGGAACACGATAACCGCTGTGGGCCTGACCGTCCCGTCGTATGCCCTGCTGGGCGTGCTAGTCGGCGTCGTGGGCCTGGGCGTGCTGCCATCGGTCATCATGTTGTCGTTCTTCGGTGTGTTTCCCATACTGCGGAATGTCGTCGTGGGGCTCACCGGTGTGGACAAGACGCTGGTGGAGTCTGCGCGCGGCATGGGGATGAGCAGGTTGCGCACCTTGGTGCGGCTGGAGCTACCGCTGGCGTGGCCGGTGATCATGACCGGTGTGCGGGTGTCAGCCCAAATGCTCATGGGTATCGCCGCAATTGCGGCCTTCGCGCTTGGCCCCGGGCTAGGCGGTTACATCTTCTCGGGGATTTCGCGGATGGGTGGCGCCAACGCGACCAACTCGATCGTCGCGGCCACAGTCGGCATCCTCATCCTGGCCGTCATCCTGGACACAGTGCTCAACGTCTTGACCCGACTCACCACCTCAAGGGGGATACGTGTCTGAGCTGGCAACATCAGATCCCGTGCACCACGACGAATCGGTGCCGGCCGGAGCTGCACGCATCCTGCTCGACGGGGTGACCAAGCGCTACGACGAGACGTCCAGCCCCGCAGTGGACAACGTCACCATTGAAATCCCCGCCGGGGAGATCGTCATGTTCGTCGGTCCCTCGGGCTGCGGGAAGACCACGACAATGAAGATGATCAACCGTCTGATCGAGCCGACCAGTGGGCGCATCCTCATCGGTGACGATGACGTCACCCTGCGCAACGCCGACGAACTGCGTCGCCACATCGGGTACGTCATCCAGGGCGCCGGGCTCTTCCCGCACTTCACGGTGGGCGACAACATCGCGATCGTGCCGCGCCTGCTCAAGTGGGACAAGAAGCGCATCGCCGAGCGTGTTGACGAGTTGCTCGATCTGGTCGGTTTGGTTCCGGCGCAATACCGGGACCGCTATCCCCGCGAGTTATCCGGTGGGCAGCAGCAGCGAGTCGGGGTAGCACGGGCACTGGCGGCCGACCCACCGGTGCTGTTGATGGACGAGCCTTTCGGCGCCGTTGACCCCATCACTCGCCTGCGCCTGCAGGATGAACTGTTACGCCTGCAGGACGAGCTCCGCAAGACCATCGTCTTTGTTACCCACGACTTCGATGAAGCGGTCAAACTCGGCGACCGGATCGCGATCCTGCAGGCCGGATCCAAGATCGTCCAATACGACACCCCGGAAGCGATCCTCACCAACCCCGCAAACGACTTCGTCCGCGACTTCGTGGGGGCTGGCGCGGCGCTCAAGCAGCTCACCCTCAGCCGGGTGCGCGATGTGGAATTGCACGAGGCGGCCGTGGCTCATAGCGGTGACGATCCGGGCGATGCGATGCGGGCGGCCCGAGCGATCGACCGGGGGCATGTCATTGTTCTGGATGCCCAGGAGCGTCCGCAGCGGTGGATGTCGTTGCAGGAGTTGGCCAATACACGATCATTGAACGAGATCGAGCGAGACGACGACCTCGCGTGCGTCAATCTCGCCTCGACGCTCAACGATGCGCTCGACCAGATGCTGACGTCGTCGCACGGCGTCGTCGTGGTCACCGGTCGGCGGAACGCCTATAAGGGTGTGATCCGGGTCGAGACCATCATGGATGCGATCGGCGGCAGGCGCGGGGAGCGGGAGTCCGCCTGATGACCTCAATGGTGGCAGACGTTGCTCCCCAGAATGGCCAGACCGGCGGGGCGACTCAATGGCTCGGCGTCGGACGCTGGATTCTGCAACCCCTGGTCTGCGTAGCGGCGGTGGCGGGATGCCTCATCTACGTGCAGGTCGCCGACGTGTCCGCTTCCGAGCAGCGCTCGCTCGGGGTGTCGAGCCTGTTGACGCTATTGCGCGAGCACATGACCGTGAGCCTGGCGGCCACGGTGCTGACATGCGTGGTCGGGATACCGTTGGGGATCTGGCTGACACGCGGTTCGATGCGCCGTTACTCCAAGCCGATCATCACTGTGGCGGGCTTCGGACAGGCGGCGCCGGCCATCGGTCTGATCGCTCTCGGCGCTGTGCTTTTCGGGATCGGGCCCCTGGGCGCCGTTGTTGCACTCACCGTGTACGGCGCGCTGCCCATTGTGGCCAACACGGTCACGGGCCTGGACGGCGTTGATGCACGTTTGGTGGAGGCAGGACGTGGAATGGGGATGTCGAGCACTGCGACGCTTCTGCGGGTGGAACTACCGCTGGCGCTGCCCGTCATCGTCGCTGGTGTACGCACTGCGCTGGTGCTCATCGTCGGCACTGCCGCACTGGCATCGTTCACCGGATCCGGCGGGCTCGGTCAGCTGATCACCACCGGCATCAAACTGCAACAACCTGTCACGTTGATCGTCGGCGCCATTCTGGTTGCGGCGCTGGCCCTTTTCATCGACTGGCTGGCGCGCGTTGTCGAAATGCTCGCCGCGCCGAAAGGGCGGTGATCACCATCGTCACACGTTGGGTATCGCGGTCCTCTGTCAGACGGCACCGTCGACGACCTCGCCTGAGAATGTTTCTCGGTGCTGCGGTCGCCGCCGTGGCGGTGGCTGGCTGTGGGCTGGAATCAGCCAGCGGCACAGTGCTTCCCGCGGAGCCGGGGTCGATCCAGTACTACGAGTCGCTGGACGGGGTGAAAATCACGGTCGCGGCGAAGGATTTCACCGAGCAGCTGATCCTCGGCAACATGCTGTCCATCATCTTGGCGGCCGCCGGTGCGGATGTCACCAACATGACCAACACCCCGGGCAGCTTCGGTGTGCGACAGGCTCTGCTCAGTGGCGATGCGAACGTGGCACCGGAGTACACCGGTACCGGATGGATCAACTACCTGGGTCACGAAGACCCCATCAAGGGCGCCGAGGCGCAGTGGCGTGCGCTCAACGAAGAGGACAGCGTCAACGGACTCACCTGGCTTCCGCCCGCGCCGATGAACAACACCTACGCCTTTGCGATTCGCGAATCGGCCGCCGAACGTCTTGGGGTCACCGCGCTGTCCGATCTGGCCACGCTGCCCCGATCGGAGCTGACTTTCTGCGTGGAGAGCGAATTCGCCAGCCGCAATGACGGTTTCGAGCCGATGCTGGAAACGTACGGTTTGTCCAGGGCCGATCTGGGTGAGGTCACCACACTCGACACCGGCGTCATCTACACGGCGACAGCACAGGGCGAGTGCAACTTTGGTGAAGTATTCACCACTGACGGGCGAATACCGGCGCTGGATCTGCGGGTGCTCGAGGACGACAAGCAATTCTTCCCGCTCTACAACCTCACCGAGGTGGTCAATTCCGACCTGCTCGCCGAGCATCCCGAACTGGCTGAGATCTTCGGGCAGTTGAACCCGAAACTCACCAATGATGTCATGTTGGCGCTCAACGCCAGGGTTGACAACAAAGGCGAAGACCCCGCCCTGGTGGCGCGGTCCTGGCTGGTGAAAGAGGGGCTGCTTTCCTAGGTCTACGGCTGG
>CAZCHU010000149.1:0-7520 GCA_964498215.1 uncultured Mycobacterium sp.
CTGGCGCTGACCGCCGCGATCGGCGTCTTGCGCTTTCCCGACACACTGTCGCGGATGCACGCCGCGACCAAACCTCAGGTACTCGGGCTGTTGTTGGTGTTGGCTGGTGCCGCGGTCCGGCTACGCGGGTATTCCGACGTCGGCATGCTGATCCTCACCGGCATGTTCACTCTGATCACCGCCCCGGTGATCGCCAACCGTGTCGGCCAACTCGCCTACCGGGAGCACAATGTGCGCGACGACCTGCTGACCACCGATGAAATGGATGAGGCCGCCGCTGACCCGGAAACCGGCACACGCTAAGTCGCGATGGTGAAGACCCACACCGCGAGCGTGGTGGTGGCGATGCTGATGAGCAGTATCGATACCAGGTTGAGCCAGATCCCGCCCTTGAGCATGTGGCCGATGCTGACGTAGCCACTGCCGAAGGCGATGGCGTTGGGCGGGGTCGCTACCGGGAGCATGAACGCACACGTCGCTGCGAGCGCGACCGGGATGGTGAGCAGCAGCGGGTCCTGGCCGATCCCCACCGCGACTCCGCCCATCACCGGTAGGAATGTTGCCGCGGTGGCAGTGTTGCTCGTCAGCTCGGTCAGGAAGATCACCGCGGTGGTGACCAACCCGACCAGGAGCAGAATGGAGAGACCCTGCAGGCTCTTGGCCTGGGTGCCGATCCACTCGGTGAGTCCCGATGAACTGAATTGCGAAGACAGCGCCAGACCGCCACCGAACAACAACAGCACCCCCCACGGGAGTTGCGTCGCGGTGGCCCAGTCGAGCAGGCGCACGCCGAGTTTCGACCCCGCCGGAAGGATGAAGAGCAGCAGCCCGGCCCCCACCGCGATACCGGCGTCGGAGAGGGGTGGCTCATCCCAGATCAGCGGAAAGGAAATCCAGCTGAGCGCGGCCAGGGCGAAAATCGCCAACACCCGCCGCTCCCCGCGGGAGGGTGCTCCGAGCTTCTTCAATTCGGTGTCGAACAGCTCCTTGCCGCCGGGGATCTCATCGATCTCCGGCCTGAAGATCACCTTGGCCAGCAGCGCCCAGGTGAGCACCAGCAGTACCGCGGCGAGCGGGAGGCCCAGCAGCATCCACTGGCCGAAGCCGATACTGATGTTCTGCTCGTCCTCCAGGTAGCCCACCAGCAACGTGTTCGGCGGGGTGCCGATAATCGTCGCCAGCGAGCCGACCGACGCTGAGTAGGCGATGCCCAGCATCAGCGCGGTACCGAAGTTTGAGCTCTTCACCTGCTGCTGAACTTCAGCTTCGCGGTCCTCCCCCGCCACCGTGCCGGTCAGGATCAGAACCGAGACACCGATCGGCACCATCATCACGGCGGTCGCGGTGTTCGAGACCCACATGCTGAGGAACGCCGTGGCAAGCATGAAACCGGCGATCACCCGGGTCGCGTTGGTGCCCATTGCCCGCACGGTGAGCAACGCGATGCGGCGATGCAGGTTCCAACGCTGCATCGCCAGGGCGATGAGGAATCCCCCCATGAACAAGAAGATGATGCTGCTGCCGTAGAAGGCGCCGACGTCGGAGACACCCACGTCGTCGACGAGCATCGGAAAAACCAGCAGCGGAAGCAGTGCGGTGGCCGGAATCGGGATCGCTTCGGTCATCCACCAGAGGCCCATGAGAACGGCCATGCCCGCGGTGACTTTGGCGGCGTGGTTCAGGTCGCCAGGCAGTAGCAGGTAGACCAGGACTGCCAGAACAAGACCGGCGCCGAAACCCACCCAGCGTCGGCGGAACGTTGACCTGCTCTCGGCCGGTGCGCATTCCCCCGTACTGGACATCCGTCACTCCTCCCGGGCCTCACTCCGACAGCTGAAACTCAACCATCGCGGTGACGGTGTCGACCGCTTCGGACAGCGCCGCCACCCGTTCGGCGGCCGTCGGCGCCGCAAGCACCGCATACCTGTCGGCCTGACCCAGCGGTAGCCGAACGGCCAAGGCGTACAACCATAGTGCAATATCACCGGACTGGTCGGCGCCGAGCACGATATCGCGTGCATTCACCTCGGTGCCCCGCACTGCGGCGACGCGCTCGAACAAGGCGACCACCCTGTTCTCGATGTCCCGGATATCAGCGACGTCGACGGGGGTACCCGGTTCATCCGGCCACAATTCGACCGCCGCCTTCGGGTACGGATCGTCGGGTTGCCACTCCAACACCCGAAACCGCTCCCGCATCACGCAATTCAGCTGGTATCGACCCGCACCAAGCTCGACGTACTCGGTGATGTGAGCCACCGCCCCGACATCGCTTCGGGCATCCCCACCACCCACTTCCCGGCCCGCGGTGATCAACACCACGCCGAACGCCGGATCGTCGGCGGCCAGACAGGTATCCACCAGCGCCGAATATCTCGGCTCGAAGATTCGCAGCGGCAGCTCCTCGCCGGGCAGCATCGCCACCTCGAGCGGGAACATCGGCAGCGTCGGCATGCTCAGATCACCAACTCGCCCACCAGCGCGTCGACCACACTTCGCAGGTCCCCGTCGTGTTCCTCGGCGACCCTGCGCTGCCGCTGATACGACGCACCGGTGCGATAGATGTCGGCGACGCGCGTGAGCTCGTCCGCACACGACAGCGATTCCGCTACCGGCAACAGCCGGTCCACGACGTCGTCCAGATCCTCGGTGACCAGTCGTTCGTTACTGTCCGCGTCGAGGATGATGATGGCGTCCAGGCCGTAGCGGGCGGCTCGCCACTTGTTTTCCTGGACGTGCCACGGCGGCATCACCGGCAGAGCCTCCCCGGCATCCAGCCGACGATCCAGGTCGACGATCAGGCAGTGGGTCAGCGCGACCAGGGCGGACAATTCGTGCAGGTTCGACACCCCGTCGAAGATTCTGACCTCCACGGTACCCAGGTGCGGGGAAGGCCGGACATCCCAACGGATCTCGTTCATGTGGTCGATGATGCCGGTCTTCTTCTGATCGCTGACGAAGCCTTCGAACTCGCGCCACTCCTGGAAATGAAAGGGCAGCCCGGCCGTGGGCAACTGCTGAAACATCATGGAGCGATTGCTGGCGTAGCCGGTGTCCTCGCCGTCCCAGAACGGAGAGGATGCCGACAGCGCCAGCAGGTGCGGGTACTGGTTGAGCAGCGACGTGACAATCGGCATCACTTTGTGCGCCGAGGACACTCCCACGTGCACGTGCACGCCCCAGATCAGCATCTGCCGGCCCCACCACTGGGTGCGTTTGATCAGTTCGGCGTACCGGGGGGCGTCGGTGAATTTCTGGGCCGACCATTTCGCGAACGGATGCGTGCCCGCACAGAACAACTCCATGCCGCGCCCGCGGACGATGTCGCGCACCGGACGCAACGAGGACTTGAGGTCATCCATCGCCTCTCCGGCGTTTCCGCAGACACCGGTGACGATCTCGACGGTGTTCCGCAGCAACTCCTTGTGCAGGTGCGGGGTCTCGCCGAGGTCGGCGATCACCGACGCGGCTTCATTGCTCAGGTCGCGGGTATGGGCGTCGACCAGAGCGAACTCCCACTCGACGCCGACGGTGGGCCCCGCCGAGCCGACGAAGTCGATGCGGTTGCTGGCGCCTCGATCAGGACCGAGTGATGACACCACAGGCCACCCGAGCTCCGGCGTCGCCGGTCGCCAGGGTGGTCTGATCCGGTGGCGGATCGCCGTTGACCTGCTGGTAGCGCTCCGGTGGGATGTTGGCGAAGTTGTCGGACTGCTCGTGAATGATGATCGCGGTTCCATCGCCGTTGAGCAGTTCGTCGGCCGTGAAGGCGTCGGTGGTGGTCACCAGCATGGCTGAACCGTCTTCGCGAACCTGCAACGAAGTTAAATCCCCACTGGCGGGGTGCCCACTATTTCCCGATGTATGGAAATGGCCGCCGGCGGAGTTGAAATTCCCCGGAGCACCACCGGTGGGTGCGACGGAGTCGGCCTCGCACTTGCCCACCGAATGGATATGCATCCCGTGGAATCCGGGGGCGAGCTGGCCACTGACTGTGGTTTGCACCGTGACGGTGGCGAAGCCGTCCGCGAATTCGATGTCCGCGGTCGCCACGGTGGTGCCGTCGGGCAGCTTTACATCGGCGGTAAGAGTTTCACTCTCGGATTCCGAACCGCCATGCCCCGAACCGTGCTCGCCGGGCGCAGCCGAGGGCGACGGTGAGCCGGTCCAGATCGGCGGCGTGGTGCCGGGTGACGTGGCGGCGGGCTCGTAGGGACTGCAGGCGGCCAACGCGAGTACGGGCGCTGCGAACAGGGTGACGGCGGCGACGGTCCTGAGCATGAGCAAGAGCCTAGCCGGTGACCGCCACGACCACTCCCGGTGGCTGGTCAATGAGTTCTGGAACCCGCGGAGCGACCGGCGCCTCGAGTAACTGGCCGACTTCCTCGGCGGCCTGCTGTTCACCCGGGGCGTCGCTGAAATACACCGTGGTCACCGGCGTTTCCGGCAGTACCAGGTTGCCCGTCTCGGTGACATTCCAGCCGGCTTCCCTGAGGCGGTTGGCGGTGGCCTCCGCCGCCCCGGCAACCTCGGCGATGTTGAAGACCCGTACGTCGGGCCGGGCCGGTTCCTCAGTCGTGGTTGTCGTGGTGGGCGTGCTGGTCGTGGTGGTGGCGACGATCGAGGAATCTTCGTCGTCGGAGTCGCCGCCCCTCATCGCCTGGAACCCCACGAGCAGGAACACCACGCCGAGGAACAGCAACACCATCACCATCGCGCGGATGGGCAGCCCCGAAGATTCTCGCTGGTTCATTGGCGCCTACTGTATCGACTCGACCGGCGGGCCGGGGAACCTCAAGTGACGTCGAAACCGAGCCGGCGGGCCGCGCGAGCTTTCTGCCGACTCGCCCGCAATCGCCGCAGCCGTTTGACCAGCATCGGGTCCGCCGCCACCGCCTCGGGACGGTCGACGAGCGCGTTGAGTACCTGGTAGTAGCGGGTCGCCGACATCGAGAAGAGCTCCTTGATGGCGTCTTCTTTGGATCCCGCGTATTTCCACCACTGCCGCTCGAAGGCGAGGATGTCGTGCTCGCGTCTATTCAGTCCGTCCGCGGGGGTGGAGTCGTCCCCGCAGTGATCAGTCCGCGCGATGGCGCCGTCCATTTCGCTTCCAGGACCCTTCCGACACTAGAGAATGACATCGCTGTGGTTCGGCGAGTATTCAATCACGGCTTTGTCACCATGGGCGTTACCAACTGCCGCGAGTCGGCTCACTAAGCTTGCCGAGCATGGCCGTAGTACCCATCTGCATCGTAGGAGATCCCGTCCTGCACACCGCGACCGAGCCGGTCCCTATTGGCGAGGACGGCTCGCTGCCCGCTGATCTCTCCGATCTGATCACCGACCTCTACGACACGATGGATGCCGCCAACGGTGTCGGGCTGGCAGCCAACCAGATCGGCGTCGCCCGCCGGGTCTTCGTCTATGACTGCGCCGACGAGCGCGGCTTGACAACCCGTCGCCGCGGGGTGGTCATCAACCCGGTGCTGGAGACGTCCGAGGTGCCCGAGACAATGCCTGATCCCGACGACGACGACGAGGGCTGCCTGTCGGTGCCCGGGGAATCGTTCCCGACCGGCCGGGCTCAGTGGGCGCGGGTGACGGGCCTGGATGCCGACGGGACCCCGATCACGCTCGAAGGGACCCAACTGTTCGCGCGGATGCTGCAGCACGAGACCGGCCACCTCGACGGCTACCTCTACCTGGACCGCCTGGTCGGACGGAATGCCCGCAGCGCCAAGCGGGCGATCAAGTCCCATGGCTGGGGCGTGCCGGGCTTGTCGTGGATGCCGGGCGAGGATCCCGATCCGTTCGGCCACTAGAACGATGAAGGAGATGAAGGAACTGCCGGCACTGGGTTCGCGTGTCAGCCTCCGGTACCGGCTGCCGGACGGGTCAATGCCGCCGCACACCGACGTGGTCGGACACCTGGTGGAGATCGGCCCAACAGTGCGGGTGCGGACCAGGCACGGGGACGTCGTCGACGTCGCGCCCGACGACGTGCTGGCGGTCCGGGTCGTGCCCGAGATTCCGGTGCGCACCGGCGAGATCCGCAACCTCGAGCACGCCGCCGCTCTCGGCTGGCCCGGTATCGAGCAACTTTGGCAGGACGGTTGGTTGTTGCGCTATGGGCGGGGCGAGACCCGTCGCGCCAATTCGGCAGTGCCGCTGCGTTTTACCTCGCATACCCAGCTGGTCGCGGCGGCGGACTGGTATGCGTCCAGGGGCATTCCCGCACTCATCTCGGCACCGGACCGGCTGTTCAGGGTTCCTGCGGGCGTCCCCGTGGACGCCGAAACCCTGTTCATGGTAAGCGATCTGACGAACGTGAAGGTGCCGTCACACGGGGCGCCGAACGTGAAGAGGTCGTCACAACCGAGCGCGGTGTGGAAATCGGTCAGTCCTCGCGACATAGGCGACGACGTGCTCACCGCCGTCGTTGACGGCGAGGTGGCCTTTGGTGAAATCGCCGACGTGGCGGCCGGACGCGCGGCCGTGACGGATGCACCCGACGGCACCCGATGGGCCGGACTGTCCGCGGTGTACGTCTCGGAAGGGGCCCGCCGCCAGGGCGCAGCCCGCACGCTCTGCGCCGGGTTGCTGGACTGGGCGCGTGCGCGCGGGGCGACCCGCGCCTACGTCCAGGTGGTTGCCGACAATGCACAAGCCCGTGCGCTCTACACGTCGATGGGATTTGGGGTGCACCACCGTTCTCGCTATGTCCGCGCCGAGGATCTGTTGGAAAGACAGCCCTCGTAGGGTCTACCCATGCGACTGGCCACCTGGAACGTCAATTCGATCCGCACCAGGGTCGATCGCGTCACCGACTGGTTGCAGCGCGCCGACGTCGACGTGCTGGCGATGCAGGAGACCAAGTGCTCCGACGACCAGTTCCCCACCATGCCGTTCGCAGCCCTCGGCTACGACGTCGTGCACTGGGGCGTGAACCAATGGAACGGGGTGGCCATTGCCTCGCGGGTCGGTATCGAGGACGTCGAAATCGGTTTCGATGACCAACCGGCCTGGAGCGGAAAACCCGACGTGGAGGCTGTCGCCGAAGCGCGGGCGCTGGGCGCCACATGTGGCGGGGTTCGGGTGTGGAGTCTCTATGTACCCAACGGCCGTACCGTCGACTCAGCGCACTACCTCTACAAACTGCAATGGCTTGCCGCCCTGCGGGAAACAGCGGCATCGTGGCTGAGTCACGCCCCGTCGGCGCCGATCGCCCTGGTCGGTGACTGGAACATCGCCCCGACCGACGAGGACGTCTGGGATATCGAGTTCTACCGGGGCAGCACCCACATCACCGAGGCGGAACGAGCAGCGTTCGGATCCATCGTGGAGGCCGGGTTCGCCGATGTCGTGCGCCCGTTCACGCCGGGACCGGCCGTGTTCACCTACTGGGACTACACGCAGCTGCGATTCCCGAAGAACCGCGGCATGCGAATCGATTTCATCCTGGCCTCGCCGGCACTGGCCGCGCGGGTCAGCCAAGCCGAGATCGTGCGTGACGAACGCAA
>CAZCHU010000150.1:0-4676 GCA_964498215.1 uncultured Mycobacterium sp.
CGTTCTGCAGGCTCGGCCCAGCCGCGACGATCGTGGTGTCCTGCAGGATCGGCAGTACCGTCCACATGTTCCACAGGCTCGGCTCGACCTCGTCGATCACCTCACTGATGTTTGCGGTGCCCCGCAGCGCCGCGTCGATCCTGGGTTGGATGCTGTGGTCGCAGATCCCGGTGATGTTGCTCGGCACCTGGACAAGCTGGCCAGTTGCGGGTGGCGGTGGCGGGGCGGCCGTGGTGGTGGTCCTCGCAGGTTGAGGCTGCGGCGATGTCGGTGATGGCGTCGCCAACCCCGACGGCGACGGCGACGGCGACGCCGGGGTGGTCGCGACAACGGTCGCCTCCAGCGCAGGGCACCCGAAGCGAGACGCCAGGGACGTCGCCAAGTCACCTCCGGCGTGATGCCACCCGATCACCGCATCGACCCGGTTGTTGACCAAAGCCTCGCCGTAGAGAACAACCGGATCCAGAGCGGCTACCCTCGCCGCGATCCCGACGCTACGTAGCTGGTCGGCGGCGGTGTTGGCGACCACAACCGACGTCGGATCGTTGGCTGCCGCACCCAGCACCAGGCTCAGTGGTTCGCCGTCCCTGGTCAGATGCCCCCGGTTGTCCTCCGGCGGGCTGGGGGCGGGTGGCTCCGGCGTCGGCAGGGGGCTGACTTGATAGCCGGCGTCGGCCAGCAGCGTCATCGCCTGTTCCCGAGTCATCGCCGGTGGAGCGGTCGGAACGTAGCCGGGGTCCGACGGTGTGCGCACCTGCGCCTGCGCCAACGTGACCGCGTTCTCGGTGCCCGCGCCCACCGCAGCCAACAGGTTCACGTCGAGCAGACCCAGAATGGCCCGACGCACCTGCGCATCCTTGAGCTCAGGCCGCCGCGCGCGCAACGTCAGGTGCAGGACGCGCGGCGTCATGATGCGTGAGGTCCGCACATCGGGGATGGCGGAGAGCTGCGCGAAGGTCACCGCGCCACCATGGACCTGGGCGACCTGAGTGTCTCCGTTACGGATCGAGTCGGCCAGCGCAGCCGAGGAACCGCCCCGGCGGAACAAGATCAGGTCGGGGGTGGCGGGCTGTCCCCAGTACCGGTCGTTGCGCGCCAGCAGGATCTCATCGCGTTGCGGATCGATGCTCTCCACTCGGAACTGCCCACCGGTCACCGGTAATGCTCGCGCCAACCCGGCGCGGAATCCGCCCGGGACGTCCTTGACGATGTGGGCAGGCAGGATGTTGTTGAACAGCTCCCGCCACGCCGGATACCGCTCGGAGAAGGTCACTACCGCAGTTTTTCCGCCCTCGACGGACTGCACGCCGGTGATCAGGTCATAGCCGGCCGGGTCCACCGTGCCCGGCTGGCCGACCATCTGGCGCCACAAGTACCAGTAATCGTCAGCCGCGATCGGCGCATTATCCGTCCACTGTGCTTCAGGGCGGATCTTGTAGGTCACCGTGAACGGGTCCTCGCTAGTCACCTCTGCCGACTCCAACAGCGAGGTGTCCAATTCCCAGCGTGACCCGGTTGACGTTGCCGCATCGGCTACCGGCCGGAACGAACTGGGCAGGACAAGCGAGCTGATCGCGGCATTAACCGGGGATTGGTCGGAGAGCAGATGGGCGTTGAAACCGGGGCCTATCGAGTCGATCGCCATGATGATCTGCGTCGCCTTCCTCGGTGGCGGCGGCGTGGACTCGGTGGTGTCGGTGCTCTGCGGCGCAGGTGGCGGGCTGACGGTGCACGCAGCGGCCGGCAGGATCAACGCCGCCGCCACGACGGTGGCTCGAAGCAAGGTCACGGGCACGATGCCAGCGTATGCGGTGTCGACATCATCGGAAGTAGCGCTGCAACCGGCGGTGGCGATGACCGAATAACCACCGCAGCCCGGCCGCCACCACCGGTGTGGCGAAACGTAGACCCGGCCGGAGCACGAACGTGATGCGGTCGCGCACCACCGTTTTCTCGTGACCTGCGCCTTGGCCCCTCTCGTCGGCGCCGCTGGCGGTTACGCTTCGTTCGTGCTGCCAGCGGCTCATGCTGAGCATCGTCGATTCCTCCCGAAATGCGCGACCAGGTTCCAATTCAGTAATGCTGAGTTGGTCGTAGTCGAATGGCAGCACACCGAACAGCCGTAACCAGGACCGGCCGAGGGGCTCACCGATCGGGATGTTGTCGATGGTCAGCGACGTGGCACCGCCCGGCATCGACATCGTCATCCACGGACGGAGTTCGTCATTGATGCCCGCTGGAGTCACCACTCGTTCCCAGACCCGGTCAGCGGGGGCGTTCACCAGGCATTCGCGTTCGATGACCGTCGCGTTCCCATTGGGCTCCATGAGATCGCGTCGTTTCAGCTGCGGGCCTTGGCACGCGAGCGAGCACGGGCGCGCAAGGTGGCGTCGAGTTCCACCTTGCGGACCCTGACCATCTCGGGGGTGACCTCGACGCATTCGTCCTCAGCGCAGAACTCCATCGCCTGTTCCAGCCCCAACTCGAGCGGGCGGGCGAGGGTTTCCATCACGTCGGCGGTCGACGATCGCATGTTGGTGAGCTTTTTTTCGCGCGTGACGTTGACGTCGAGATCCTCGGCCCGCGGATTGATCCCGACGACTTGGCCCTCGTAGGTGTCGTCCCCCGGTTCGACGAAGAACTGCCCACGGTCGGCCAACTGCATCATCGCAAACGGCGTCACCGAGCCGGTGCGGTCCGAAACCAGCGAGCCGGTGTGGCGGGCCCGGATCTCCCCTGCCCATGGGCGATAGCCGTCGAAGACGGCGTTGGCGATTCCGGTGCCGCGGGTCAGCGTCAGGAAGTCCGTCCGGAACCCGATCAGTCCGCGGCTGGGCACGATGAAGTCCATCCGCACCCACCCGGCCGCGTGGTTGGTCATCTCCTCCATCCGCCCCTTCCGCGCCGCCATCAGCTGGGTGATGGCACCGAGGAACTCGTCAGGACAGTCGATTGTCATGGCCTCGAAGGGCTCGTGCAGCTTGCCGTCGATGGTCCTGGTGACCACCTGTGGTTTACCCACCGTGAGCTCGAAACCCTCGCGCCGCATCTGCTCGACCAGCACTGCCAGCGCCAGCTCGCCTCGTCCTTGCACCTCCCAGGCGTCTGGACGGTCGATGTCGACAACCTTGATCGACACATTGCCGACGAGTTCGGCGTCCAGTCGCGACTTCACCATGCGGGCGGTCAACTTGTGACCCGAGACCTTGCCTGCCAGCGGAGAGGTGTTGGTGCCGATCGTGACAGAGATGGCCGGCTCGTCGACCGTGATGCGGGGCAGCGCGTGTGCGTGTTCGGTGTCGGCCAGGGTGTCGCCGATCATGATGTCGGGCAGGCCTGCCACCGCGACGATATCTCCAGCTATCGCCTCACTGGTCGACGTACGTTCCACGCCCTCAGTGACCAGTAGCTCGGTGATCTTGGCGTTGGTGATCACCGGGTGCCCTTCGACCTCCCGCATCCACGCCACCTGCTGTCCCTTGCGAATGCGACCCTTGTAGATGCGGATCAGCGCAAGCCGGCCGAGGAACGCCGATGCGTCGAGGTTGGTCACCAGCGCCTGAAGCGGCGCATCGGGATCACCCACCGGCGGCGGAATGTGCTCCAGAAGCACGTCGAACAGAGGGTCGAGGTTTTCACCCGCCGGATTCTCGCCGTTGTCGGGTTCGACGGTGCTCGCGATGCCGGCACGGCCGGAGGCGTAGAGGGTAGGTAGCCCAAGAGCCTCCTCGGCCGCCTTCTGAGCCTCTTCATCGAGGTCAGAGGCCACATCGAGGAGCAGGTCGTGACTTTCGGAGACAACTTCGGCGATCCGGGCATCCGGGCGGTCGGTCTTGTTGACGACGAGGATGACCGGCAGGTGCGCGGCCAGGGCCTTGCGCAGTACGAACCGTGTCTGCGGCAATGGCCCCTCGGAGGCATCGACCAATAGGAGTACCCCGTCGACCATGGAAAGGCCACGTTCGACCTCACCACCGAAGTCGGCGTGACCGGGGGTATCGATGACGTTGATCACCGTCATGCCACCGTCGGGGTGGTGCCGATGGACGGCGGTGTTCTTCGCCAGGATCGTGATGCCCTTCTCCTTTTCCAGGTCGCCGGAATCCATCAGGCGTTCGATCGCGTCGTCACCGCGGTGACTGAGCGCGCCCGATTGACGCAGCATCGCGTCGACCAACGTCGTCTTGCCGTGGTCGACGTGGGCCACTATGGCGACGTTGCGAAAATCGGAGGGTGCATCCACGCCGGTGATTGTCGCAGTGCAACGCACCGATCACGAAAACGTGAGAGACAGCTCACCTGGAACCGGCCCCGCCGAGAAACCGCGAAAACAGCCTTCGAGCACGCCTAAAACCATGCTCTGACCAGGTCGGCAGGAGTATCCTAAGAGCCATCCGTCGAGGCGCACTCTGGAGGTTGGCCATCATGACGGTTTACCAAGTACTCACCATCGTCCTGATCACCGTTCTCGCGGTCGGTGCGACCGTGGCGATCTATCTGGGACTCCTGAACTGGATCGGTGCCCTGTACCTCGTTCGATGTTCGGAATGTCACCATCTGGCATTCAGCTCACGGAATCGGCCGAGGGAGTCGTGCCCGCATTGCCGTCATCCGGTGCTCACTCACCCCATCCACGCGGCTGCCCATCCGGGCAGTCGAAGCGACGTACGGGTGGA
>CAZCHU010000150.1:4776-7516 GCA_964498215.1 uncultured Mycobacterium sp.
CCCCGCGCAAAGCTGATCAGTGCTTCCGTTGAGTCAGCGCGCCAGGTTGAAGCCTGGCTGTTGGCGAACTCTTCGACGTCGCCGCTGGGCGAGCAGGTAGGGTCTTCCCCGCGCCGACCCTCCACACGAAACCTGCACAGCAACGTAACCAGACGATGATGACGACGAGGAGACGGTAATCGTGCCGACCCCATCGGACCCCAAGACCAACGAACGCCAGCGGCCGAACCCGCTGACGCAAGCGTGGCGGAGTCTCGAGCCGGCCGTGTTCATACCCGCATCGGTCGTCATCATCGGTCTGATCGTCTTCGCGGTCATCTACGCATCGACCGCCGCCGACGCGTTCACCAAGCTCAACGGTGTGATCGCCGATGGCGTGGGATGGTGGTACGTGCTGGTCATCACCGGCTTCGTGGTGTTCGCCATCTACTGTGGTGTCTCCCGGATCGGCACCATCCGACTCGGCGAGGACGACGAGAAGCCCGAGTTCAGTTCCGTGGCATGGCTGGCAATGCTGTTCAGCGCCGGCATGGGTATCGGCCTGGTGTACTACGGCGTCGCCGAACCCCTGACGCACTACGTGAATCCTCCCGAGTCGCTGGGGGTGGCCGCTCAGACTGACGGGGCGGCCGACCAGGCTCAGGCGCTGACACTGTTCCACTGGGGGCTGCACCCGTGGGCGATCTATGTGGTGGTCGGCCTGGGCATGGCTTACATGACCTATCGCCGAGGTCGACCCTTGGCAGTGCGGTGGCTTCTGGAGCCGCTACTGGGCCGCAAGCGGGTCGAGGGGCCCATCGGGCATGCCGTCGACGTCACGGCCGTGGTCGGGACTTTGTTCGGCGTGGCCACTTCGCTCGGTTTCGGGATCACCCAGATCGCGGCGGGTCTGGAGGATCTGGGCTGGATCGAGATCAACAACTGGTGGATGGTCGGGATGATCGCCGCGATCACCGTTGTGGCGACGGCCTCGGTGGTCAGCGGCGTCAGCAAGGGCCTCAAGTGGCTGTCGAACATCAACATGCTCCTGGCCGCGCTGCTGGCACTGTTCGTGATGCTGCTGGGGCCGACGCTGTTTCTGCTGCAAGCGTTCGTGCAGAACCTCGGCACCTATATCCAGTCACTGCCGGAGTTCATGCTCCGTACCGCACCGTTCAGCGATGGCCAGTGGCTGAGCGGTTGGACCATCTTCTACTGGGGCTGGTGGATCAGCTGGGCACCGTTTGTCGGCATGTTCATCGCGCGGATTTCCCGGGGCCGCACGATCCGAGAGTTCGTCGTGGCGGTACTGCTCGTCCCGACCGTCATCGGGGCAATGTGGTTCACGATCTTCGGTGACTCGGCGATTCTTCGGCAGCGCGATTCCGGCAACATGCTGGTTGACGGTGCCGTCGACACCAACACATCGTTGTTCCATCTGCTCGGCGGACTTCCGATCGCGACGATCACCAGCCTGCTCGCGATCGCGGTGATCGTGTTCTTCTTCATCACCTCGTCTGACTCCGGTTCACTGGTCATCGACATTCTGTCCTCGGGCGGCGAGTTGGACCCGCCCAAAGCGAGCCGGGTCTACTGGGCCGCGTTGGAAGGTGTTGCGGCCGCGGTACTGCTGGTCGTCGGCGGGGCCGGTTCGCTGACCGCGCTGCAGACCGCGTCGATCGCCACGGCGGTTCCGTTCTCGCTGGTGATGGTCGCGGCCTGCGTGTCCATTTTGCGGGCATTCCGCTACGATCTGGCGACCCAGTCACGGCTCCTGCACGTCTCGGCACCGGATCTGGTGACCACGCCGCAGCGCCACGATGTCTCGGCCACGCTGGCGGGGCTGGTCGCGGTGCGCAACGTACCTCCCGATTCCTGTGTGGTGCACCCCGCCACCGGCGAACTGACCATCACCGAGCCGGTCGATCCCCTGGACGGCGATCTTGGCGCCGACAGCGAGACGGAAACAACGGCACCGTAGAATTCGCGTCACCGCAGCAGCGTTGTGAGCTGCGGTATCCACGCGGTATCGGCCGGTACCCACGGCAGGTGTGCGATGTCGTCGGCACCCACCCATCGCAGCGCGCGGTGGTCATTGGGTTGCAGCGCGCCATGGACTTGGGTGACGAGGTAGGCGCGCAGCGTCGACGTCGCGCTCAGCGCCACGTCCGAGCCAAGACGGGCTCCCACCGCGACACCGATCCCGAGTTCTTCCCGCAGTTCGCGCGCCAACGCGACAGCGTCGGTCTCACCGGGCGCCACCTTTCCGCCAGGAAGTTCCCACAAGCCAGCCAACTCGGGCGGCCGAGCACGCTGAGCAACGAGCAGCGAACCGTCGTGGATCAACGCTCCGGCGACCACGATCAGATGTGGCAGCTGGTTCGGCACTTGGTCGGGCAATTGGTCTGGCACTGTCGGGAACGGTATACCGTCAAAGACATGGCTGTGTTAACGGACGACCAAATAGACGCCGCACTGCCCGGACTGGATGGCTGGCAACGCAGCGACGGCGCCCTGCGCCGGTCGATCAAGTTCCCCGCGTTTCTCGACGGTATCGACGCGGTGCATCGGGTCGCCGCGCACGCAGAGGCCCAAGACCATCATCCCGATATCGATATCCGCTGGCGAACAGTGACTTTCGCGTTGGTAACCCACTCCGAAGGTGGGATCACCGACAAGGACGTGGCGATGGCCGCTGACATCAATCGGATCGTCGGGCAGTAGCGGCGATCCACGCCAGCGTCATCAACGTGGCGACGAT
>CAZCHU010000151.1:0-7515 GCA_964498215.1 uncultured Mycobacterium sp.
AGGTCCTCGGCGGTGAGCATCGACAGCACGCCGGCTTCTAGCTGGTCGCCCAATGTTTCATCGGTGAGATCGGCGTCGAACAAGCCGTGAGTGGCCACCACGCGGCGATTGCGAACGATCTGGGCTTTCTCCACGATCAGACGGGCAAACCGGCCGTTGCCGAGGTCGTCGATCACGCGGACCACATCACCTGCCTCGGTGGACTGCTGGCGGGTGTAGTAGGCGGTCAGCGGTTCGCGCAGGGTTTCCAAGGCACCGGGGGCGAATTGGTCATCATCGCTTGCGGCGATGCCAGTCATGATCGCTAAGAGCTGATCGGGGTTGTAGGACTTGAACTCGATGATGGAGGTGAAGCGTCCCCGCAATCCTGGATTGGTTTGCAGCACCCGCCGGCTGGCGTTGGGGTAGCCCGCGCCGATTACAACGATCTCGTCGCGGTGGTTTTCCATAAAGGGCACCAAGGCAGAAATGATCGCCTGGCCGAAGGGATCGCCGCCGCTGTATCCGGTGTGGATCAAGTCGCCGAACTCGTCAAAAAAGACTGTCGCCCCTAAACCCTTTTCCAGCAGTTCTTTGGTGTTGTTCTCGGTGTCGCCGACGTGGCGGCCGAACAGTTGATCGCGGCGGGTTTCGTACACGTCGGGGCGTTTGAGAAGTCCCAGCCCGCAGAACATGCTGGCGATGACTCGGGCTGAGACGGTCTTACCGACACCGGGTGGCCCCATCATCAACACGTGATGGCCGACGGCATTGGTGGCCAACCCTTTACGTTGGCGCAGCACGCGGGCGATGGAGTCATAGCGCAGCTCGGTGATCCGCTCCTTGACCTCATCGAGGCCGACCATCTCGGCGAGCTTTCGCTCGGACTCATCGAGCAGCTCTTTGGCCGAGCGCGCCGACTCAGCAGCGGCGCGCTGCTCGGCGCTGGTTTCAGTGCTCGGGTCCCACTTATCGGTGCGGGTTTCGATGGTCTCCTGATCGGTGATGACCAGTCCGAACGTGGGATCAGATAACGCGATTTGGGCGCGTTCGAAGTCAGGCCACTGCACCCGAATGCTGGTGAGAAGGGTGTGGGCGTCCTCATTGTGGCCCTGATCGCGCAGCACGAGGGCTTTGCAGAACATCGCATCGCGGGCCAGCGGGTCGGTGGCGGGATGCTCGGCACGAGTGAACGGGGGCACCGGCTCTGGAGCTGCGATGACCCTTTCGGCTGCGGTGAGGGCACGCTCGGCTAGCCCGAGGCTGGCAGCAGCCCATGCTTCTTGCACGCTTGCCGCGCGTTGTATGGCTTTGAGGCCCGTGTGACCGGTTGTCTCGCGCCACTGGCCCCACCCGCTGAGCGCGGTGAGCACATCGGGCCAGCGTTGGGTCTTGGCGGCCAAACAGGAGCGCACGTAGGCTACCGACGCGTTGCTGGCATCCAAGGTGGCCAGCAGTTCCTCCACCTGTTGGTAGTTGTGCTGTTCCAGCAGTGCCGCGGCATAGGCGAGTCGCGCTGTGGTCGCATCAACGATGGGAAGCCGGACATACTCGATGTCAAAGGAGGCTCCCAGGTCTGCGGGATGGTGAGAGATGCGACTCAAACTCTCCCCGATGCTGTCTCCGTGCTCGGAGAGCTTTTCGAGCACCAGCAGGGAGCGGTCCCCGGTGGCGTGACGCCCCAACCACCCGTCAGCGCATGCGGGATTCTCGTTGGTGGCCAAGGTGAATACCTGTGCCGCGCGGCCGGGGGCGGTGTGCAAGACCTTCATCGCGGCCCGCACGGCGTCTAATGAACGGGTATCGATCACCGCAGGCCCGCCCCGCTATGCAGATGGGACAAGAACTGGGCCTCATTGCGTGGCCGCATGATCGTCAGCCGAATCCCTTGCACAGCCGGGGTGCTGACCACCAAGTGATCCTGGGTGTCTTGCACCATCGTCACGTCGGCGTCGACTTCCGGGGAGCTGCCAAGAGTGATCAGTGTGTTGCCGCGCTCCCCGGCGGCCAATCCGTGCCCGGTCCCGTCGGCGACGATGATCGACGGTGTGCGCAGGGGTTCGCGGTCGTTGGCGATACTGATGCGGTAATCGTTGTCACACAGGGGGTGCCACACTTCTGGCCGGTCGGTATGGATGAGAATGATCGCGCCTGCCGCGCTGGCCCGCAACAGCAGCGGGATGGTTGTGGAGAGATCGGCGACCAATGAAATCTTGGTGGCCCGCAGCGGGTCGGTTAGCGGCATGAGGAAGGGCACCCCGGTAACCGTCATTCCGAACATCGGCCCCGAGGCCGCCACGGGGATCAACAGGTCATCGGGTGCAGTCAGTTTGCGTGCCGACATTTCAAGTCGTAACGCTCTATCCCCCAACGGCAGTGAGGCTAGTACCGAATCGAACGCCTGCCCGGCCACCGAACGCAGCGCCCGCAGCGGAGGATGGGTCAGCGGCGCACTGGTGTGCAAACGCACGACAGCCGACGCCGAGACCTGCCCGGCAGGGTCGGCGGTGAGCCGCACCGCGATGACAGTCGCGTTGGAGCGCACCGTCCACACGTCGTTGAGCACTTTGGTGCTCAGCTCATTTCCAGGGACGCGGTAGGTGGTGACGTAGTCGGCGGCAGTGTCCAGCTGTGTCCAGCCCTCCTGCATGCGCAGCAGATCAGCGCCGGCCAGCAGGTCATCGACGGCGGCCGTGATCTGTTTTTTGGTGCAGGTCACCGCCCGGCACCCGCTACGCAACAGCGCCTGACGGATTCGCTCGGTAGCAGCAGCGGTCGCCGCTGCAGCGTCACCGCGGTAGAGCATCGCGGCCAGGCATGCCTGCGGGGATAAACGCAAGACCAACCACGTGCGCCGTTGACCAACCGCGGCGCGGTCGCCCACGATTTCCTCATACTTGGGGGTGTAGCGGCCGTCGGCGGCAACCCGACTGCCCGCCGAGACCACATCGACCGAATGCAGCTCCAGACCGGCGAACTGGCGCAGTTGAGACATGATGGCGCCCACCGGAACATTGTCGATGGTGTCGGCACCGGAGGGCACCAGAACTGTTGGGGAGAACGCGCGCCCGTGCAAGGCGATCATGGTGACCGCGTACTGGCCATCCCAAATCATCCCGACCGGCCCGGCGCCAGCCAAGTCAACGGTGAACGGCCCCGGCAGCGTGGCGCGGGCCTGCGCGGCACGGGAGCGGCGACGGAAATAGTTGAGCCGCACCAGACGCACGAGCCAGCCAGCAAGGGTGGCACCGTTATAGCTGGCCGTCACCACCACCAGCACCGCCACCGCCACCACGAGGATCAGCCACCACGGCACCGGAGAGGCCAGGATCAAGATGGCTGCAGCCAGCAGTTCGGCAACGACCACCAGGTGTAGCCGCCCGTCGAGGCGCCAGCGTCTGATCTGTTCGGAAAACCCTGCCTGCGGCCCCGGGATTTGCGCATCAATAGTCGTCATCGAGCCACCCCCTCTACCGCCGTTGACCTTTGGACATCGAGGTGATCGCAACCACCGCTCCCAGCCCGACCAGCAGCACTGCTGTGCCGACCAGTGCGATCACCATTGGGCGTCGGTCCACTGGCGGCGGCGGCGGCGGCGGGCCAAGCGGCCGGGAAAGATTCTCCTTCGGCGGTGTGATCGACGGCACGTCGAAGTTCAACGCCGCCAGCGGATCGATCACCCCGTGGCCGATGCGGTTGTCGATGATCGCCGCTGGCGAATGGGCGGTGGCCTTGATGCGATTAATCACCTGAGCTGCAGGCAGATCGGGATACTTCGCCCGAATCAGCGCCGCTAATCCCGACACGTAGGCCGCCGAGAAACTGGTTCCACTCATCGGTTTCAGCGTCGCCGTTTCTGGATCGAACGTGCCGTTGATCAGATCCCCGCGTTCATTGAGACCTTCCACGAACACCCCCGGCGCCCCCACGCCAACCCACGGGCCGGCCAAGCTGATGTCCTGGCCCTGGGCGTTGACCGCCGGTTGCCCGGCGGGGTCGGTAGCACTGACCGAGAGCACGTAGTCGGTGAACCATGAGGGGGTGCTAATCGTGACAACCCCGCCCCAGTTGCGGGGGTCCTCGGCGTTGGTGGCATCGATATTCGGATTCTGCGAGCATCCCGCACCCACGGGTGCGCCTGCGTTGGCGTTGACATTTCCGGCCGCGGCAATCAGCACCACGTTCTTTTCCACGGCCGCATAGCGCACAGCAGCGCCCAAGGTGGTTTGATCGACCGGTTTCAACACCGGCACGCACGCCACAATCGACATGTTGATCACGTTGGCGCCGAGGTTGGCGGCCTCCACGATCGCACGGGCCAATGTGGCGACCGTCCCGGCCCGCGCATCATCGGCGGTGCCAGCGGATCGTTGGCGCTTGAACATGCCCGAGGATTGCCGAATCGAGATCAGCTCAGCCTCCGGCGCCACCCCCACTAAGGCGTCCCCTTCGGCGCTGCTGGCCCCGATGATGCTGGCCACCACGGTGCCATGAGTGTCGCAGTCCTGAAGGCCATCACCGCCCATCACGTAGTCGCCGCCGCCGCGCAGATGCGGCAGCCGATGCGATGGCCACACCCCCGTGTCGATGATCGCCACGGTCACCCCGCCGCCGCGCCCGGCCGACTTCCACAAGGCGGGGATATTCATGAACGCCTGCGAGGGCGGCACCGCGGCAACGTCGGTGCCTGGCAGCAGCCCGGAGGCCGGACATTCATAAGCCTGTTCCATCTCCTGACCGGGATCTGGCCCCGGCTTGCCGCCCGGGGGTACAGCACCTGGATCGATGACCGGTGGAGTGATCGCAGCCGCAGTGCCTGTGGGCCACGTCAACGCCACACAGGCGGCCATTACCAGCGCGGCCAGCCGGCTCGCTGGCGTCGACCAGCTCATGAGTGCCTGGCCAAATAGATCAGGTTCAGCAGCCAAATCGCTAACGGCGGCACGATGACGATCAGCAGGTATTCCACCCACTCGATCACCTTGCGGAACCCCGGGGAAAACACCCGCGCCGGAACGACCGCCACGGCCACCAACGCAGCCAACCCCAAGGCGAGCACGGTGGCCGCAGCCCCATAGACGATGGTGGTGCCCGACCCCGCCAGCGCGTACTTCACGACAGTGATCAGCACCATCGCTAACCCGGTGGACACCACAATGATTGACTGCTCGCGGGCGGCGAATGCCCGCCCACGCAGAATCAGAATGGTGGCCAGAATCCCGAGATAGACCGTGGCCAGCCACCACCGGCCCTGCCCGGGGTTCAACGCCCAGATGGTCGCGCCGAGGAAAAACACCGACACCGAGGCCAGCAACGCGGTCAGATACGACGTGGATGCCTCAGCGCCCCTGCGCAATTCCTCAATGCTCGGCGTGCCCTGATGCTGGGCGGCCACCAAGGCTTCTTTGGCGATCGCATCAGCGTCTTCGAAGGTGTCCTTGCCCGTCACTGTCGGGAACGGCGGCACGGGGATACCTGCCATCCGGGCGGCAAGTTTGGGCGCCCCGGTCAACACGAACAAGCTGAGCACCAACACCGTCACCGCCAGGTTCTGCAGCGTCACTCCCAGCCAGGCGTGAATCAATGCCACCGCCGCGACGCCCGCAGCGACGATGGTCACCGCAGCCACCAGCCCGCGCGGCACCGGGGCCAATTTCCACAACACGGCGGCCACCACTGAGGTCACGACCGCGCTGAACATCACGTGCCAGGGGCCAGGTTCTCCCGGCGCAGCCATCAAAGCAGCAGCGGGGGAAGCAATCAGGGCAGCGGGCAGCCACAACGCCAGGGCAGTGACGCGCTGGCGTTGACGCCACCACACCAGCGAGCCCGCCGACAGCAGGACCACCGCCAGACCGGCCGCGCTCAGCGCAGGAATCAGGTTCCAGTCCTGGCCGTCGCGCAAATTGCGCCACCACGCCAGCGCCAACAGCGCGGTCACCACCGCCACGCAGACTCCGGCGACCGCGCCAGCAACAACCTTGGCTGTGTACTCCGTGATCACCGGTTCGCGGGCCTTGTTCAACACCGCCACCGCCGACGCCGGCGATTCAATGATCGGGGTGAACTCAAGATCAGCGTCGCTGACTTGCATGACCAGCAGATCGCCGTCGACTACACCCTGCTGGGCCAGCGTCTGGGTGCGATCCAGTGGGCGACCATTGATCAGCATCAGCGTGGCCATCCCCGCGCTGATCATCCCTTTCGAGTCGGGCTGGCGCATTGCTTGGTCATCGTCGTCACGTTCCTGCAGCACCCGCACCAGTGAATCCACCACTGCGGCCACAGATGCGCTGGCCGGCAACGTCACATCATGCTGCTGTCGCTCAAAGAGCACCGCCACTCGCACCTGCTCGGCCAGCCGAACCTGATGTGCCGGTGCTGCCCCCTGGGGCAGATTCTCGGTCGTGGTCGTACTCACCGGCGCCACCCCTGGCCATCAACCGGGCGGTCAGGGCGATACCCGGGGTCTTTGTCGGCGGCCCCTGCGAACCCGTCGACCAGCGAGGCCGCCGCTTCGATGAACGCGCGCCGGGTGGCGGGGGCGAGCCTGTCGAAGTTGATCGCGGTGGCATCGCTGAGATGCGGATCATAAGGAATGTCGTGCACTGCCCGCACGACCCGCCCAAACCCCTCATGCAGGTTATGCACTGCCTTGGTTGCGGTGATCTTGTTGACATTGCTGATCACCATGACCGCCGAACGCACCAGATGCGGATACCCGTGGGCGATAAGCCAATTCAGACTCTCCTGAGCTGCCTCGGCTCCGTCATACCGTGTCGTGGAAGCCACCACCACCGCATCTGCCATCGACAACACCGCCGCAGTGATGTCATCACGCATCTGATTGCCACAGTCCAACAACGCAATCGGAAAAACCCGCGATAACTGCCGCCAGGTCTGCACCAACGCTCGCCCGGTCAATACCGCATCACCGGGATCTCCTGCCAAGACCTCCAGCCCTGACGCGGACTCTCTACCCAGATAGTGACGAAAATCCGAGTAGCTGTGCAGATTCGGATCGGCCAGCAGACTGCGCCACGTGCCGGTGCTCGGTTCATCAATGCGCTTGGCCAAATTGCCGGAGGCCGGGTTGGCGTCAATCGCAACGACTTTGTCGCTGCGATACTTGGCCAGTGCGGCACCGAGCCCGACTGTCGTCGTCGTCTTTGATACGCCACCTTTTTGCTGCAGGACCGCGATCACATAGGTGCCGCGCAGGTTGACCGTCAAACGTCGCTTCAGATCGTTCCACTCGCGCTCAGCGGGGCTGAGTCCCAAGTTGATGCGGGTGGCGGCGAACACCTTCTTGCGCCACCCCGTTTCAGGCGGCGGCTTGTATGCGCGCACCAGGTCGGCCTCTCGCACCTGGGCTTGCATCGGACCCACCGACGGCTCTCCAGCAGCGTTACCGGGCCACTGCGGAGCCCTCTCTGATAGCGGCGGCACGTAGGAGGTGTCCTGCTCCCAGGACGGACGCCGGGGTGTACGGGAAACCTCATCGTCTGGATATGGCCGCTCGTGGCCCTGCGGCGG
>CAZCHU010000152.1:0-7495 GCA_964498215.1 uncultured Mycobacterium sp.
GGTCACCTCTCCAGCGCCGAGCGCGCGCCGGCCAGCTCGGAATCACCGCCGAGCCTGGCCCGACGACCGGCGCGGTCACCCGCCCGCCGTGCAGCCGACGAGTAACCCGCGGTTGCGCTTGTCGCCCGCCACGTCCCCCGGGCTCGTGAGGCTTGACGGTAGTAGTCCTTCAATTCGATGTCCTTGTTGCGCAACGCAATCGCCGTACCCGGGATGCTGGTTGGCCCCTGAGTCGCTTCCCGTTGCGCCTGCTCGCGCGCCTCGGCCAACCTCTTTCCTATCCTGGCCCCGAACGCTAGCTGGAAGTTGATGCGTGCGGTGATCGTCGGCGTTGGCCGGTGCGCGCCCGAGGCGATGTACTCCTTCGACGCTCGGACCATCTGCATGACAAGGCTGGTGTACAGCGCATGACTGGCGTCGATGTCCTCTGCGAAGCCGTACGCGTAGACGAAGGTCGAGTTGGACGCGACGTCGCACTTGACATCGTTTGCAGCGGCGATAACGACGAATAGCTGCACATAGGTACGCAGACCCCGGGCGCCCGGATCACCGATGGTGATGGTGCGCTGCACCGGCGTCTGCGTTTTCGTGCGTCCATCCGCATGCGATCGCGCCACAGCCAGGTCGATCGACGAAGCGGTAGCCAACCGTTGCGCGGCGGCCATAAAGGCATCGGCTTCGTGCTGGTTATCGGTGCCCTCGGCCTGGCGCAGCAGCGCCGCGATCCGGGCCAGCATCTTGTCGTCTGTGCTCATGCTCGCGAGGCTAGCCCAGCGGTGGGACCGTTCATCGACAGCGCTGCCCCCGATCCCCACAGTAGTTTTCATCCACAGGAGCGGACGGCCAGGCAGTCACTTGCCGATGAAGTCGTCCAGCGCGGCGACGAGCTGGGGGGAGAGCGGATCCTGCTTGGCGTAGTCGGCAATGTTGTCAGTGGGGTCGTCCCGCAACACATGGCTGACACCCTCGAATTCGACGACCGTGAGCGCGGTGTGTTGCAGCGCATCGATCAACGGCTGCATGGTGTCACAGGGGGCCTGGGTGTCGGTGTCCGAACAGGTGAGCAACACCGGCGTTTCCGCGGGCACGGCCGCGGCGAGTACCAGCGGGTCGATGTCGTCAGCTTCGACCACGGCCTTGACGTTGCCCGGGTTGACGATCGATCCCAGCCCGTCGGGCAGCGTGGCGGGGACGGTCCCCTTGCTGCGAATTTCCTCGACCGCAGCCTGCCATGCCGCTACTGTCTCCGGCGACCCATCGGATGTCACCCGGTTGGTGATGATGTCGAGGTAGCGGCCCGGCAATGGCTGGAACAGACCCAGCGAGTGCACCTTCGGCGCGTCGGGATCCGACTTGCCGGCCAGTGCCATGGCATGGACGGTCCCCTCGCCCAGCGCGTAGACCGATAGCCGCTCCGGATCGCTGGCGGGACGCGTGGCCAGGAAGCGCAGCGCCGACTCGGCGCCGGAGGTGTAGACGGCGCTGACGACGTCCTGGGGGTTCCGTTCGAAGGGACCCAGCCCGGTGCGACCCGTCCCCACCTTGTCGTAGCGCAGGCTCGCCACCCCACGGTCCGACAGCAGCTCGGCCAGCTGGCGCATGTTGCCGATGGGGCCGGCGACCTGGTTGTCCCCGTTGCGGTCAGTGTTGCCGCTTTCGGAGATCAGCAGCGCCGAGGGAGAGGGCTCGTTCCCCGAGCGGTGCCGATACGTGCCGTACAGGGTGAGCCCGTCGGCCTCGAACGTCACCTCCTCGTCGACCCACGCCGAGTTCTCGTGCGCGGTCGACCCGCAGCCCGCAACCAGCATCGATAATGAAAGGAGTAGAGCTACAACGATTTTCACAACTTTGCTTCGATCCAAGCGGTGACGTCGTCAAGCACCACCGCCTGCTCGGGCTCGTTGAACACCTCGTGGTAGAGCGCTGGATACACCTTGAGGTGCACATCGGGGGATCCCACACACTCGACCAGCGTCCGGCTTCCCTGCACTGGTATCAGGCTGTCCTCTTCGCCATGAACCACAAGCAGCGGCGCCGTGATGGCGCTGGCCCGCTGCGGCATCGTCTCGCCTACCTCGATCAGCGCTCGCCCGACCCCGGCTGGCAGCTTGCCGTGGTGCACCAGCGGGTCGGACTCGTAGGCGGCAACGACTGCCGGGTCCCGCGAGACAGCGTCGGCGGGTATGTCCTCCATCGGCAATCCGGGTACGAGGCGGCCCATCACCTTGGCCAGTAGCACCACGATCGGCGACACCGACCCTTGGGCGGCCACGGCCGGACCGGACAGCACCATCGCGGTGTAATCGTCGGGGTGGTCGACACCGTAGGCGAAGACGATCGCACCGCCCATGCTGTGACCCACGACGATCCGGGCCAGATCGGGGTGATCGGCGGCGGCGATGCCGACCAGCGTGTGGAAGTCACCGGTGTACTCGGAGATGTCGCGCACGAACACTCGCTTGCCGCCGGAACGGCCGTGCCCGCGGTGGTCTAGGGCATAGGTGATCAGACCCGCCGCCCCGAAACGCGCCGCGACGTGGTCGTAGCGACGGGCGTGCTCGCCATAGCCGTGCGCGAGGATCACCACTCCGCGCGGTGGAGTGTCCGGGGTCCATACGTCATAGACGATCCGGACGTCGTTGATGCCGTCGAAACTGCGTTCACTGTGGGTTACGGCCATCCACGGAGACTATCGGGCCTTCCTTGCACCCGCGCTTCGCGACCGCCTGTCCCGATCCCGTCGCCATCGACGCGGATCAGACCGCGCTGTGAGGATCCCGCACTAGGCTGGCCAAAACTCCCAAGGAGTGATCGCAATGACCAGCGCGAAGAGCACCCTCGACATCCGGCGCGCGGGCGAGCGCGCCAACACCAGAATTGACTGGCTGGACTCCAAGCATTCGTTTTCGTTCGGCAGCCACTACGAGCCCGACAACACCCATCACGGTCTGCTGATGGTCAACAACGACGACGTCGTCACGCCGGGAGCGGGTTTTGACACCCATCCACACCGGGACATGGAGATCGTGACGTGGGTGCTGCGCGGCTCGCTCGTGCACCAGGACTCCACCGGCCACTCAGGGGTTATCTACCCGGGGCTGGCTCAGCGTATGTCGGCTGGCCGCGGCATCCTGCACTCGGAAAAGAACGACTCCTGGACCCTGACCGGGGAGCAATCCCACGCCGAGCCCGTGCATTTCGTTCAGATGTGGGTGGTACCCGACGAGTCGGGCAGCACGCCGGGGTACCAGCAGGTCGAGATCGAAGATGAACTGCTGCGCGGCAACCTGGTGACGATCGCGTCCGGTATGGCCGCGCACCGCAGCGCGACCGCCATCACGATCGGAAACCGCCATGCCGCACTGCACGGGGCCCGCCTTCGGCCGGGTCAGAGCGTCGAGCTCCCCGAGGCGCCCTACCTACACCTGTTCGTGCCCCGCGGACAGGTTGTTCTTGAGGGCGCGGGTCCGCTACTTGAGGGAGACGCGGTGCGCTTCACCGCATCCGGGGGGCAGCTTGTCACCGCCACCGGAGCAGCCGGCGTGGTATCGGAAATCCTGGTCTGGGAGATGTATGCGGGACTTACTGCGGCATAACCGAATGGGAGCGCTACTACTTGGTGTGGCGCTGATACCGGGTTGTACCGATTCCCCCGGACCACCGGCAACGCCGGAGCAGCCGACCGTCGCAGCACCAACGACGACAGTGCCGGCCACCGAAGTGAACACGGTGACTGTTCACGTCGATCCTGATCACGCCGACGCACCGTTCGATGAGCCGCGCCGGGCAGTTGTTCCCCACGGGTGGACACTGTCGGTTTGGGCACGGACATCCAAACCGCGGCTCGCGACCTGGACTCCCGACGGTGACCTCTTGGTGTCGATCCCCAGCGCAGGACAGGTGCTGCGGTTCACCCCGAAGGGGGACGATCCGCCGGAGGAATCGGTACTGCTCGAGGGCCTCGACCAGCCTCACGGCCTGACCTTCGCCGGGTCTACTCTGTATGTGGCGCAAAGCGATCAGATCGACGCTTACGACTACGCCGACGGTTCGGTGACGAATCCCCGAACCGTTGCGGCAGGCCTTCCGGACGCACGGAGCCCCGATCTCCGCGGCGCCTATTCGCACGCACTGAAGAGCGTGGCTGTCGGTCGAGATGGCGCGGTGTACTTCTCCATCGGCTCGACGGGCAACATCTCGGCGGCCGACCGCACCGCCGACCCACCCCGAGCGACCATCATGCGCATCCCGCCCGGCGGTGGGCCGGCCGCACCGTTCGCCACCGGTGTCCGCAATGGCACCGGATTGGCGCTAGCCCCCGACGGGACGTTGTGGACGGCGGTCAACGGGCGGGACAACGTTGCATTCCCCGGACTGGGTCCCGACTACGGGAAAGTCATTGCTGATTACGTGGCCGACCACCCTCCCGAGCAGCTCGCCCAGTTGACTCCCGGTCGTGAATTGGGTTGGCCTTACTGCAATTCCGATGATTCCGGTTCGGGCCCAGCCGATCTGCCGTTCATCCGGGATGTGCAGACGAACCCGACAGGGGACCTGATGGACTGCGCATCGCTGCCACCGGTGGAGCAGAGTTTGGGCGCGCACTCGGCACCGCTCGGGTTGAGTTTCGTCGACGGCGAGTTGGTTGAGCCCTTCGCCCGCGGGGCATTGGTCGGTGTCCATGGTTCGTGGAATCGACAACCACCACGCGCACCGGAGGTCTCCTTCTTCCCCTGGCGCGAAGGCGATCTGGGTAACCAGCAGACGCTCGTAGGCGGCTTCCAGGACGAAGACGGTTCCCGTTGGGGTCGCCCCGTGGCGGCAGTAGCCGGGCCCGATGGCGCGGTCTACATCACCGATGACGCCGCCGACGCCATCTACCGGCTCGCACCGCCCGGTTAGCCGCTCCACTGCTCGATCGTGGCGACTTTGAATCGCTAGCAAACCTCGTAGCGACCTGGCCGCGACCGCACCGTGATGCCTCTGTGACGAAAGTTGACAGTGTGTCTACTGGGATTACTGTTATCTTGTCGAGCTCGTCTGCCGTCCTTACGCCGATAGGAGCCGCCAGTGTCGACTCCAGCCGCAAACTTCCGGCACCTCATCCTCGGTGCCAAGACTCTTGCCACGGCGATGGTGTGCGCCGTGCTCACCACCTCCACAGGCGCCCCGGTCGCGGCGGCGGCCGGCGCGCGCGAGTTGCTTGCCGGCGCTATCGCCAATACCCGCGGCTCCTACCTCGTATACAACTTCGGTAGCGGATTCCCCGCACCGATGCTCAACGCGGCCGGTGACTGGTACGAGATGAGCAACGGTGGCCGGTTGATGATCATCAAGGCCGCCTCAAAGCGACTCACCCCGCGACTACTCGCCGACTCGCACACCGGTTTCCAGGCCCGCTGTGAACGCGACACCCGTGCGCGCACCGGGGAGGGCCTCTGGCAGGCGTCGGAAATCTACTCGCCGCTGCAGGCCTGGCAGGCGCTGGGCAAACCGACGATCGCGATCAACGCCAACTTCTTCGACGTGCGCGGCCAGAAGGGCGGCTCGTGGAAGACCACTGGCTGCAGTTCACCGCTCGGCGCCTATGTCGACAACACCCGCGGGCTGGGGCGCACCAACACCGCGGTGACCGGCACACTGGCCTATGCGGGCAAGCAAGGCCTCTCTGGTGGGAATGAGAACTGGCAGGTGCTGTCGACGATGATCATGCCGGTGGCCGGAGCGCCCTTCGTGGTGCCGCCCAAGCACCTAGACGACTACGACGCGGCATCGCCGGTCATCAAGGACTTAATCGACAAAGGCACCAGGTTCGTCGCGGTCGCCGGTATCGGCCTGCTGGCGCCCGGCGACACCGGCCAGCTCAACGACCCGGGCCCCAGCGCGGCACGCACCGCCATCGCCTACGGCAGGGATCGCGACGAGATGTATGTGTTTCAGGGTGGCAACTACACACCCGACCAGATCCAGGACCTGTTCCGCGGATTGGGTAGCGATACCGCGGTGTTGTTGGACGGGGGCGGCTCATCGGCGATCGTTCTGCGCCGCGACACCGGCGGCATGTGGGCTGGGGCCGGCTCACCGCGCGGTTCCTGCGACACCATGGCCGTGCTGTGCGATTCGCGCGAGCGCGCCCAGCCTGCCTGGCTCGCCTTCAACTGACGACCCTGCCGTTTCGACGGTCAACCTCAACTCGCTGCGCGCAGCGCGGTCTGCGCGGCTCTCCGAGTCTGCGCCACGTAGCCGGTACCGAACAGCGCGACGTGCGCGAGCAGCGGGAACAACTGGTGCAGCCCGATTCGGTCTCGCCAGCCGGCACGGAGGGGGTGGCACCTCTGGTAACCGTCGACCACAGCGTCCAGGTAAGGACAGCCGAACAGCGCCAGCATCGCCAGGTCCGTCTCACGGTGACCACCGTGGGCCGCGGGATCGATCACCACAACACCCGACGGGGTCCACATGACGTTTCCGCTCCACAGGTCTCCGTGTAATCGGCAGGGACTATCGCCGTCATCGAAAACCCCGGCGGCACAGTGGTCCAACACAGCGGCAACCGTGTCGCCAGTGGCATCGTCAAGATACGGCGCCGCCAGCGCAGCCATCGGGGCCAGCCGGTGCTCGGCGTAGAACGCACCCCAGGATGAATCGCAGCTGTACGCCATCGGTAGCGGCCGATCCATCGGCCCGAAGAAGCCGCCACCTGACCAGCCGGCTGGCGGGGCGCCGAATCCGTCCGCGCCCGCGTCATGGGTCCGGGCCAGCCGCTCCCCGAATTCCCTCGCCGCCTGCGCACTTGGCCCAGCTGTTGTCAGCATCTCTAGCGTCAACGCCGTTGGTTCGACGGCCAGCACACGCGCGCATGGGATGCCATCCTGACAGTCCGAAAGCCATTGCAGCCCTGCGGCTTCGCAGGCGAAGAACCCAGCGGGGGCAGAGAGATTGCGCTTGACGAACTCATTCAACCGCGCCACAGCCGTACTATAGCGGCGGCCTCGGAGCTCAGATCACCTGAATCAGGCTGCTGATCTTCCACTGCTGCCCCTGCTTGATAGCCGTTGCGACCCAGCGACTTACGCTTTCCTGTGCCGGACTTCCATCCGGTGTTGCGGTGGCCACCTTGGCTGCCAGCAGCACGTCGAGGCTGCCGTCGCCGTTCCGCCGTTGGACGCCGGCTTCCAGCACCGTTGCGACGACAGCCTCGGAGCGGGCTACCCGAGCGAGAATCTCGTTTCGCTTGTCCTGGAACATCTTCGCGAACTCGCCGGTCCCCCGTGCGAGGATGTCGTCGGCATAGGCTTGTGCGTTCGACGGGTCGATGGTCATATACACGGTCATGAACTCCCGTACGTAGACCAATGCTGCAGCACCGTCAAGCTCCGCTCGTCGGTCGGCCTCGTGCCGGGCCAGCATCAGGATGCTAGCGGTGATCGTGGCTGACAACACCGCCGCGGCTAGCACAGCGATCAGCGGAAGTCCCCACCGACGAGGAGGTTTG
>CAZCHU010000153.1:0-7492 GCA_964498215.1 uncultured Mycobacterium sp.
GCCGTGCGCTACGTCAAAGCTGCCGGTGGCCTGGGCCGCATGCTCGATACCGAGGGCGGCGCCCAGCAGGACCGCTTTCTTGCCGGAACCCAGCAGATTGCGCTGCGACTGGCCGATGAACTCGGTGACCGGGTGGTGCTGAACACGGTGGTGACACGCATCCAGTGCCACCAAGACAGCACCGTCACCGTCGCCGCGGGCAATCGCGAGTTCACTGCGCGCGCGGTCGTCGTGGCGATCCCACCCGCGCACCGCGCCGACATTCAGTTCGATCCCCCGTTGCCGCCCGGGCACCAGGAGCTAACCCAGTACTGGCCGCAGGGCCACCTCAGCAAGGCCTACGCGGCCTATGACAAGCCATTCTGGCGGGACAACGGATGTTCAGGTGAGGCACTGTCCGACGAGGGCCCGGTGTTCATCACCTTCGACGTCAGCCCCAGCGATGCCGGCCCCGGTATTTTGCTGGGGTTCACCGATGCGCGCATGTTCGATCCGTTGCCCGGCCCACAGCGGCGCGAAGTCGCGCTGTCCGGGTTCGCTGCGCTGTTCGGTGAAGCCGCGTCACAGCCGATCGACTATATCGACCACTGTTGGGGCACAGAGGAATTCGCTCCAGGCGGGCCGACGGCGGCAGTACCGCCCGGTTCCTGGACGGCGTACGGACGGTGGCTACGCTCCCCGGTCGGCCCGATCTTCTGGGCGGGTACTGAGACCGCCGACGCATGGACGGGCTTCCTCGACGGAGCGGTGCGCTCGGGGATCCGGGCGGCTGGCGAAGCACATCAGGAGCTGATGCGATCTTCCTGACTGGCTGCGGTCGCTTCGCCCGCCCCGGTACGCACGCTGTCGATCAACCACCGCAGTTGTTCGTTCACCTCGCCCGGCCGCTCGAGGATGGCGCAGTGCCCACCGGAAAGCTCGACGAATCGTGCGAGATTCGGCGCGGCTGCCGCGATGTGGCGCGCCGAGGCCATCGGCAGCAGACGGTCCTTCTCACTGCCGATGACCAGTGTCGGCACGCTCAGATTCTGCAAGCCAATGTGTTGCGGGCCGAGGTTATCGACGAGGACTCGGATCCATCCCCCGCGCCCGACCGACGATGTGCCGTTGAACAACTCGAAGACGAACGCAGCGATCGCGGGGTCGGCGTCGCGGCCCAGTGCCAGAGACGACACGAAGCGATGCGTCAGAATGTCGGCTCCCCGCACCGGAGGCGCCCCACCGAAAATCCTCAGCAAAGAGCCCGCCGCCTGAACCCGCGCACCGGCCACCCGCGCCGGCACGGGCAGCAGCTTGATGTTGCGTAGCAGGTCGCCGGTAGTGGTGTTGATCAGCGCAACCGCGTCGGCACGTTGGGCTACGCGGTCTGGATACCGTTCAGACCACGAGCTGATCGCGATGCCGCCCATGGAGTGTCCCGCGATGACGGCGCGCTCGCCGGGATTCAGCGTCGCATCGAGAACGGCGTCGAGGTCGGCGGCCAAGAGGTCCAGGCTGTAGTCGCACCGGCGCGGGGGCACCGAACTGCGGCCATGACCACGGTGGTCGAAGGCAATCACCCGGTAGCGCTCGGACAGGTCGGCAATCTGGTAGGCCCACACCCGCAGCGCGCAGGTGATGCCGTGCGCAAGCACGATCGGGTACCCGTCCGGCGGGCCGAACACCTCGGCGTGCAGTCGCACGCCGTCCTTGGACCGCACGTCGACCGCCCGTCCCTGCGGTAGGCCCTGGGCAGGGGCGAATGCGCCCCGAAATCGAGTACTCCCACCTCGTGCCATCCACGCTCCCGGTGCGATCGCTGGGTGCGGCGACTTTGCCGCGTCGTTGACTGTACCGCTGCGTACCGCCGGCGAGGGCCGACTACGGTGCAGTGATATCTATTTGCGACAACAGCAGAGAGGCCGGGATGCGCGCGATACAGATAGCCGAACTTGACGGACCGCAGGCAGCGAAGGTCGTCGAGATCGACGAACCCGCCGTCAGCTCGGCCGGCGAGGACGCGGTCATCGTCGACGTGCACGCCGCGGGCGTGGCGTTCCCCGATGCGTTGCAGTCCCGGGGGCTCTACCAGTACAAGCCGGCCATGCCCTACACACCGGGCGCGGAGATCGCCGGGGTGGTGCGCAGTGCGCCCGATGGCGCACACGTTCGGCCCGGCGACCGGGTGGCCGGGCTGACGATGCTCTGCGGGGCAATGGCTGAAGTTGTTGCGCTGCCACCGGAACAGCTCTTCACATTGCCGGACTCGGTGTCGTTCGAGGCGGGGGCGGGGCTGCTGTTCAACGATCTGACCGTGCACTTCGCCCTGCGCAACCGCGGCAGGCTGGCCACCGGCGAGACGGTACTCGTCCACGGTGCGGCCGGAGGTATCGGAACCTCAACGCTGAGGCTCGCACCCGCCTTCGGCGCGTCCAGGGTGATCGCGGTGGTCAGCAGTGAGGACAAGATCGAAGTCGCCCGCTCGGCAGGGGCAACCGAAGTGGTGCTGGCCGACGGATTCAAGGACACGGTCAAGGAGCTGACCGGCGGCCGCGGGGTGGACATCGTGGTCGACCCGGTGGGTGGCGATAGGTTCACCGATTCGGTGCGGTCACTGGCCCCCGGCGGCCGGGTGCTCGTCATCGGCTTCACCGGCGGCGAGATTCCCACCATCAAGGTGAACCGGCTACTACTCAACAACGTCGACGCCGTCGGAGTCGGCTGGGGCGCGTGGAGCCTGAGCCATCCCGGCTATCTGGCCGAGCAGTGGGCCGAGCTGGAACCGCTGCTGGCGTCTGGGGCGGTGTCGGCGCCCGATCCGGTGGTGTATCCGCTGGAGCGGGCCGCCGATGCAATCGCCTCGCTGGAGGATCGGACCTCCAAAGGTAAGGTCGTCGTCTCGCTGCGCTGATGCTGCTTCACGACAGGGGAAAGAAAACCGTGATCAGTGCCGGCGCCGCGGCCAGTACGAACAGCGTTAGCGGGGCACCCACGCGGGCGAAGTCTTTGTATCGATATCCACCCATGGCCCACACCATCGTGTTCGTTTGATAGCCGATGGGGGTAAGAAACGACATGGTGGCACCGAAGATCACGACCACTGCGAACGGCAACGCGTTTGCGCCCGCTTGCTCGGCAACCGCGATCGCGATGGGGAACATCAGCGCCGCCGCAGCAATGTTCGAGATCCCCTCGGTGACAAACATCGTGGCTGCCAAGACAGCTACCAGCAAGCCGTAGAGACCGAGTGGAGCGGCCGAGCTCACAACCAATTTCGCAAACGACGCAGCAAGTCCGCTCTGCTCCACGGCCTTTCCAAGGCCGAAACTGGTTGCCATTATTAACAATACATTGGCATCGATGAAGCGCCGCGCATCACCCATGCTCACAATCTTGGTTGCGATCAGACCGAACGCGATGAGCAGTGACACCTTCAACAGATCCAAAACTCCGGTACCCGCTAGCAGAATCAGTGCACCGGTTGCCAGCTCGACTGTTCTCGCGTGCTCGCGCCGAATCGGCCTTTCCTGATTGAGCGGGGACACGACAGCGAAGTCGCGGCGCTCGCGATATCGCTGTTGGAAGTCCGGCCCCGCCAGAACCAACACCACGTCTCCCGCACGTAGGCGCACGTCGCCGAGCTTTCCCTTCAGCTGCTCGCCCGCGCGGTGAATCGCGACCACTGCCGACCCGTAGCGACGACGAAAACCCGAAGCTTTCAAGCTCGATCCGACCAGTGGCGACCCACCACCAATCACGGCTTCCACGAACTGGCGTTGCGGGTTTCGCGCCAAATCCTCGAAGTGCCGCGCCTCAGCCGAGGTAAGACCCGACATCCGCTGCAAGTCGAGCACTCTGGCAAGGTTCCCGACGAAGAGAAGCCGATCCCCTGCTCTCAACGGTTCGTCCGGCCCGACCGCGGCTATGACCCGACCCGCGCGTTCAACTTCCACGAGAAACACACCGTCAAGATTGCGCAGACCCGCCTCGGCGACAGTGACGCCGTCCAGGGCACTGTTCTCGGCGATGGTCATTTCGACGGTGAATTCGCGTTCTGTTCCCGCGAGGGTTTCTCCCGGGGTAGCGCGGTCCTTGAGCAATAAGGGGCCGAGAAGCACCATGAGCGCTACGCCGCCAACGACGAGCGGAAATCCGATACCGAAGATGGCGAAGATGTTCAGCCGGCCCAATCCGGCTTTGTCAATGAGGTCGTTGACGAAGAGGTTTACTGACGTGCCGATCATCGTCATGGACCCACCGAGGATCACTGCATAGCTCAATGGCATCAGGTACAGCGATGGCGAACGACCTGTGCGTCGACACCACCGGACCACTCGCGGGGCGAGCATGGCTACCAGCGGAGTATTCGCGATGAAGGCCGATACTGCCGCCGACGGCCCGCATACACGCAGTAATTCCCCCCGGGGTCGACCGCGATTTGCGCCACCGAGGACTCGCGAGGTCACACCCTCGAACGCACCGGTGACGTCGACGGCCCCGGCCAACACATACAGGGCAGCGACGATCGCTACCGATTCATTGGCGACGCCGGCCAACAGCTGGTCCTCGGCGATGACCCCCAAGACGTAGAGCGCAAGCACAGCGCCGCCCATGATCAAGGTCGGGTTGAATCGGTCCAGAATGAGCAATCCGACAGTAATGCCCACCACCCCGAGGGTGATCCAGGCATCAATCGTCATATCTCCCCCAAACGAATCAATCGCGTCGACGGCCGCGCACGACTCCGAATACTTGCAGACCGTTACCGCGTCCGGACAGCGTAGGCGTATCTGCGCTGGCAGCGAGTTCGAAGTGTTGTTGACGTCTAGGTGATCCAGTCCGGCTGTTGGTCGACGTCGACCGCGGAGAAGTCCTTGTGGCCCAGGCCGGCCAGAGTGCCACCATCGACCACGAATTCAGAACCGGTGGAGAAGCTCGACTCATCGCTGGCCAGGTACACCACCAGGTTGCTGACCTCCTTCGGCTGGGCGATGCGCCCCAGCGCGCTCTGGAAGATGTCCTCGGGAATCCAGTCGGTCATCGGTGTCTTCACTAGACCCGGGTGGATGGAGTTGACCCGAATCCCGAACTGTCCCAACTCCACTGCGGTGGACTTTGTCAGCCCACGAACGGCGAACTTCGTCGCGGTGTAGCCATGGCTGGCGACGGTACCGGCCATGCCTTCGATCGAGGAGATGTTGACGATCGACCCGCGACCGGCTTTCTTCATCGCTGGCACCACCGCTCGGATACCCAGAAAGACGCCGGTGAGGTTGATATCGAGAATTCGGTGCCATTCCGAGAGTTCGAAGTCCTCCACGGTGCCGATGTTGATGATGCCCGCATTGTTGACCAGCACGTCGACCCCGCCGAACTCTGCCACCGCGGTGGCTACCGCGGTATCCCAGTCTGCGGTGCGGGTGACGTCGAGATGGACGTAGCGGGCACTGTCACCGAGTTCCTTGACGACCTGCTCGCCTTCTTTGTCGAGGATGTCTCCGCATACCACTTTCGCGCCGTGGGCGACCATCTCAGAGGCGTGCGATGCGCCCATGCCCCGAGCCGCGCCACTGATGACGGCCACCTTGCCCGCCAACCGTCCAGTCATGATTTCTCCTGCCACGAAGGTATTTTCAGGTCGTAGTCACCGGGGTTGGGCCCCAGGTTCGCCGAGCGCGCGTGTCTGTGCACCTCTGCCCGGCGTGTCGCGTACAACTGCGCGCGCTCGCCGCCCGAGGCGAGGGACTGCGGCATGCGGCCGTCCCGGGTTACACCGCCGGGCGCGACCACCAGGCCATCGAACCGATGGGCCTCGACGAACGGTAACCAGTCCGGTCACCACAGCACGGCGATTGCCGCGGCCGCGAATGCCAGCGCACCGACCGCAAAGAACAGCCAGCGCGGAACCGGATCCCCGGTACGCCGCTGCCGGGCGTTGCCCATGCCAAGAAGTCCCCCCAGGATCAGCAAGATGACGAGCTTGATCCCGATCTTCGGATAGTTCAGTTCGATTCCGGCCGGCCACGGAGCTGCCAGTGCCAGGCCAGTGATCAGCGCGACCAGCAAGCCGTAGTCCATCACCCGGGTCGTCCGGAACCGGCCTGCTGCCGCCTCCACCACCCACGGTCCGAAGACGACAGCGAACGCGACGATATGCAGTAGAACAACTACAGAACGTAGTACTTCCATGACCGGAGGCTACCGCAGAAGAAGAAGCCATGGACAGCTCCATTACACACGACGTTGATGGCCTGGAAAGGGCAGCATATGGTCCATATTCCCACCAAATTCCCACCAACCACCGGCACCGGCGGGGTAAATTTCGAGGCGACTGCCTGCACGTATCGGTACGTGCCGTTTGGGGGTATCAATGGTCTCGTCACGGGTTTCGTACCTACCGGAAACTCCGCCATCTCATGAGATTGATTGTGCAGACGGCACCCAGCCCGACTATGTCCGCGGAATGGCGCGCCTGCTGCAGGCTGTCCAGGAATTGTCGCTGGCGCGCAGCCTCGAGGAGATTCAGCGGATCGTGCGTACCGCAGCCCGCGAGCTCACCGGTTGCGACGGCGCCACCTTTGTCCTGCGCGACAACGGGAAGTGCTACTACGTGGATGAGGATGCGATCGCCCCGCTGTGGAAGGGCAGCCGGTTTCCTATGGAGGTCTGCATCAGTGGCTGGGCAATGCTCAATCGCGAGGCCGCCGTGATTCCGAACATCTATGCCGACGCACGAGTGCCACAAGCGGCCTACCGTCCGACATTCGTCAAGAGCCTGGTGATGGTGCCGATCCGCACCCTGGACCCGGTCGGGGCGATCGGCAATTATTGGGCACACGAGCGCACACCCAGCGCGCAGGAGGTCTCGCTGCTGCAGGCACTTGCCGATTCGACCTCAGTGGCCATGGAGAACGTCGGGGTCTACGCAGAGTTGGAACAGCGCGTGCGCGACCGCACGACCGCACTGCAACAGGCGAATGAGGAGATCGAACGGCTGTCCCTGACAGACGAGCTGACCGGGCTCAACAACCGCCGTGGATTCCACCTGCACGCCGGGTCGGCCCTGCGTAGCGGGCGCAGCCTCCACCACAGCAGCCTGCTGGCGTTCCTCGACGTCGATGGCCTCAAGCAGGTCAACGACACCGAGGGCCACGACGCCGGCGACGCCCTGATCCGCGATATCGCCGCCGCGCTACGGGCAGCGGTGCGGCCGTGCGACATCCTCGGCCGCCTGGGTGGCGACGAGTTCGCCTTGCTGATCATTGAGTCCGGCGATGACCCCGATGCGTTCAAGGACCGCATTGCTGACGCCTTCCGCCGATTCAACGAGACAGCCGCCCGTTCCTATCGGCTCTCGGCCAGCGTCGGCGTCGTACACACAGCACCCACCGACGACCGCACGTTAGATGATCTGATCACGCGGGCGGACGAGCTGATGTACGCAGACAAGGCAGACAGGAAAGCCAAGTCCGGTACCGGGTTGACCGACTGATCTACGTCTTGACATCGCCTA
>CAZCHU010000154.1:0-7479 GCA_964498215.1 uncultured Mycobacterium sp.
CGCCAGCCGTAGTCATCGGTCAGTGTGATCGCGGTCCAGTAGGCCCTGCGTACCGGGGCGGATGGTTGGCGGTGCAGTTGGGTGGGTACCCGCCACGGGTGGCATTGATCGTCGCGGTCGGGGCGCCGTGCAGGTACGCCTAGACGTAGCCGAGCATCTACGGCGGCCAGCGCCTGCTGAGAATTGGCGCCGCTGGCGATGGCGTGCAGCAGTGCGGACGCTTGCCGTTCTAGGGTCGGCTCGCAGGTATCAGGCCCGGCATCCAAGTCGGCGCGCTCGCCTCGGGGCGTCAGCGCTGTCAGCGAGCCGTCCAGCCCCAGAGCATTGATCTTCCAGCCGTGGTTGACTAGCCGCGAAAGTGCCCAATAGAGCCGATCATCGAGTGCGCGCCGTCGGTCGACAGCGTTGAGGCAAGCCATGTTTGCCCTCCTTTACGTTTACGTTGTTGGTGGTTGGGGATGTCGGCTCGGCGATCCCGGCGCCGGCTTGCCGGTGTCCTTGGATGGCGGGGCTGACGGTCCCGTGGGCTTTGCAGGCTCGCCGCGCTGCGACGACCCGGTCGGTGCGGGACCGCCTTTGCTATTGCGGGGCGGTGCGGGTGTGCGAGAGGGCGGCGTACCCGTGGCGGTTCGGCCCCCGTTGGCAGCGGGTCCTGGTCGCTGCGGCGCGGGGGATGCTCCAGAGCTGTCGTCGGCGCCCTTGTTCTTGCGGTCGGAGACAACTTTGGCTGCCACCATGGCCCCGGCCACGACCGGAGCAGCTGGTCCTGCTGCTGCTGCCGCGCCAGTCCCGGCCGCCGCCCCGCCGCCGGCCGCCGCGCCGCCGCCAGCGGCTGCCGGGGCCGCCGCCCGGCCCGCCGCTGCGGTGCTGGCTGTTGAGCTAGCCGGTGAGGGGCCAGGTTTCGCGGCCGTGCTAGCCGCAGCGGGCTTGGCGTTGGATGGGTTGGAGCCCGATGTCGGAGGACTTGCGTGGGGTTTGCGGCCCGGGGCCACCGGAGCACGCCGCGACCCCTGCTCGCCAGGGTCGCCGTTCTTGGGTGCTGACTGAGGAAATTGGGTGTCGTCGCGGGTGGCGTTGCGGGCGCCCCGACCGAAGTCGCGCATGGCTGGCCCCCAGGCCGGTACCCCGCCCGACAACTGGTATCCCCGCTTGGCCAACGTGATGGGGCCGGGCAGCCCAGGGTCGCTGAATCCGGCCATCAGCGCCCGGAAACCCAGCACGGCTCCCCCGGCGATGAGCAGCATCACCAACATTTGTTGAATCGGGCTATCCAGACTCAGGCCGGGGATAGCGTTGGTGGTGATCTGCGACATGATCACGAGAATGATTCCGAACCCTGCTGTGGCGAAAAGCATCTCAATTCCGTGGACGATGAGCTTGATCGCGGTGCGTTTGGCGTACTGGCGTTGCGGGCCCGGTGCGATGGCCACCGCCGCCGCCGGGATGATCACCAACACGTTCCAGAAGGTTTTGAATCCGATACGGATGATCTCCATGCCGATGTAGCACAGCAGGGTCAGCAGCACGAACACGATCATGTTGATGAACGCCATCAGGCCAATGGTTTCGCCGCTGAGCTGCTGGGCGTGGGCCACCGCGGCGGTGTTGCCGCATGTCCTCATGGCCTCCACTGGCCCGCTGGCGGGACCAGCTGCCGGACTATCGAGGTTGAGCACCGAACCGGCATTGAGCGCGGCGTTCCACGCTGCGGCGCAACCAGGCATCTCGTCAATGACCTGGCCGAAGTTCACGATCTGCACGGGGTGGCGGACCAACACGGTGGCCATCCACTCGCCAAGTTTGTCGACCTGACCGTCAAGGGTCGATCCCGCCGCCAGCGACCCGTTGTTGCCCAGTCCCAACGACACCTGGAAGCCGAGATTGCGTCCAACGGCCAGCAGCCCATTGTCGCCTGCCATCTCCTGCAACGGGTCACGCAGGAACAACGAGATCAGCAGAATCACGCCGAACCCTCCGGCGATCACGCCAAGGCCGGTGCCGAATCCTCGCCAGTAGCCCAGCATCCCGCCGGCGAACACGCAAACGATCAGCGCTAGCGGAATAATGTTGAACTGGTCAACGAAATGGTTTATACCCATCACCACTGGTGCGGCCAGTGCCGCCAACCATGTCAACCACAGTGATCCCAGAGCGAACTTGATGAACCAGATCGCCAGTGCGGCCATCCCGACCAGAACGCCGCAGAACACTCCCAGCAGCGTGGACAGTTGGCTGTAGGTCACCGCGATCTGAAAGCGGTCGGTTAACGCCGGAACCCAGGTCCATGGTTTGACCGCGCTGGCCTCGCTGCCTTGATGTCGCATCGCCTCCAAGGTTGAGACGGTTCCGATGAAGTAGGAGCCGATCGGTTGGCCGGTGGTGTCTTTGATGCCTGTCCAGCTCACCGCGTTGGCGAATCCTCCCGCCGTGGCCTGGGGCGCGGTCAACAAGGCGATAAACAGTGATCCCCACAACAGTTGGGCTGTCAGCCAGGCCCGGCGGATGCGGGCATGGCTGTAGAGCCACGCCGAGTAGCCACTCATCCTGTGGACCTGTACGGGTGCTGCCCCAGTGTGCGGGTATCGAAGGCGGCCACCCGCTCGGGCTGCACGGGAGCCAGCATGTCCACCAGCCCAGCCCGGCCGAACTCGTCAATGAGATAGGCGTAGCCGTGACCTTCCACGGTGCGAAGGTCGAGGACCTCGGGGTATTCCTCGGGATCGATGCCGATCGTCTTGAACTCGACGGCGGCCTGCTCACGTTCGGCGGGCTTGCTCGGAGTGATCAATCGGGTGGGCAGATCCTGGGTGGGGATACCCGCGAAATGGTCCACATGCTGGGAGATGGCGATCAGCCCGTAGCGTTCCTTTCGTCCTTGCGTGATCAGTCGGTGGGTGTCTTCTCGTCCCACGGGCGAGGCGAAGTACGTGCGGGCTTCCTCGGCGATGAACCATCCCATCGCGTCGGGCCGCCGTTGGGGGCCGGTGTAGGTTTCGCGGGTGAGCGCGGCGATCATGCCGTAGATCGCGAATCCTGCTCGTGCACGAGCACTTTGGCGGCGATACTGATGCAAGTCCTCGGTCTGGGCGGTGGTAGGAAGCTCCAGTTCGCTGGTCAACCAGATCACCGCATCTTTGTCTGCGATGGGCGGGGTCGGCAGCGACTCATCGAACATCGAGCGCAGATAGTCGATGTTTGCCCACATGTCGAGCTTGGCGGTCAGTTCGTCGTACTCACGGGCCTGGCTGCCGCTCAGCGAGTTTAGGTAACGCACCAGAGCGCCCAGGCTTTCAGCGACTCGCTGATCGGGGCGCAACAGGAAACGCAATTGACGGGCGATAAGCCCATCGGGTTCGATCCCCATCATCGGCAGCAGGTGATCCAGCGTGCGTTCCACGGCGATCTCGCGGCGGAAATAGCGCAGCCCATCAGTGGACACGTCACCACGGGTGGGATCGAGCACGGCCAGTCGGTCCCCCAAGTGGGCCAACGCTTGCCGCCATTCCCGGTTGGTGCCGGGATCGAGGATGGTGGCCTGGCTGCCCCGTTCCAGCAGGGCGCATGTCAGCGCTTTGCATCCCTGGGACTTGCCGCCTCCCGGCGGCCCGTAGAACAGCATCCCCGGTGCCCCTCGGCGCCCGGCGATCCCTTCGAGGTCCAGCAGTACCGGCGAAGGACGCCGTGTGGCCATGTTGCGGGCGAACAGGATGCCGGTCTCGTTGCCCAGTTCGCTGGAGGACAACGGCGCAAAACGCGCCCACTCGTCGGTGGTTGTCGGCTGGCTGAACTGCGACCGCGGTGCCCGTTCCTCACTGCCGGCGATGCCGACCTGCCACAGCCCAATTTGAGCGCTGCCCCGGCGCCGTGACAGCGTCGTGTCCAGTTCCTCGGCGAAATGGGTTTGTAGCTGCTGGGTCGCCGACTCCAACGCTTCACGAGTAGGTGCGCCGACTGCCACAACGGTTGTCGAATCGACCTCTCGTTCGATGTTGCTGGCCCGCAACTTGGCGTTGTATTCCTCAGCGATGTACGCCTTTTCGTGTAGATGAGCATTCGACGCCTTGCGCCCGGAGAGCTGGAATGCCTGATCACTGAGATTGCGTTGCGCTCGATCCACGCGGCTTAGCGCCTGCTGAGCCGATCGGATCGTGATGTGCTGAATCCAGTCCACCGAGGCATCCACAGACACGTCATAAAGTGAGAGCAGATATTCCGCACGTGGATAGGCCAGCCCGCTGCGCGGCATCTGGGAGACCGCCAGCATGCTTTGATAGCTGGCTGGTTGATCTTTCGGGCGTAGCACCACCAGCGCCGCCAACGAGGGCAGAACGCGGCGCCACCACCGACGGTCCTGGCGGCGTGTGCGCTGATCGCCGCAATCAAATTGGACCGGCATCAGCGCCGCGAAGTCGGCGCGGTTGAGTTGTTGGGGTCCGCCCTGCCCGTGCGGGAACGGCGCATCGCCGTCAGCGCCCAGCGCCCACCGGCGCCGATACCACCAGTGAATTTGGCGCGGCGTTGCGGGACGGGCGTTGAACTCTCGGGGAATCTTCGACATCACCTGGGCGGCCATCTCGCGATATCCGGCAAGCGATTTCGGGTCATCAGGATCACGCCCAGCCACGACGGTGACGACTTTGGACACACCGCCCACCCCTGTGCGCCCGGCCATCCCGGCATCGATGGGCACCCGCAGACCGAATACCTGCTCGTAGAACGGCTCGATCGTCAAGAAGTCCTCCCACTGTCGGACCTCGTTGACCCAGCCTGGTCTGCCGTCATAGCCGGCGAGCATTCGCCGCAGAACCCGGCGCGGGCTCACCCGAACGCTGCACCCCCACAACAGCATTCCTGAGGGCAGCTGACGCACCAGAGGGCGGTGCCGCTTGGACATCGCGTCCTTGAGGGCATAGGGCATCATCCCGGCTGGCTGCCCATCGAGGACAAAGTCGGCGTACACCCCGCCGGGGGTGAAGATCAGGTTCTCGATTACGTCATTGGGAGCAGACAGCCAGCCATCGCTGCCGGCGGCCACGTCGGCGCGGCGCTGAGTGTGCACCAATCCCTCCAGCAGCCACATGATCCGGTAGAACGGGCTAGGTCGAGAGATCGGCACCTGTCGTGCCGCCGCTGTGAGTGCGGCGGTGAGTGCCGCACCGAAAACAAAGATCGCCGCGGCATGGCCGGAATCCAATCCGCGATAGGTCGCCCAGATGGTGCCCGCCGCCCCCAGCAGGAATGTCGCACCGTCCCAGATGCGCCACGGTGCGAACCACAGGCGGGTGTTGTCATCGATATGCGAGACGAAGATCGGGAAATCGCGCACATCGGCGTACACCCGTGCTGTCTGGCCTTGGTACTGGCGCGACATCGGTACTCCTGTTGCTCGTTTGAGGGAACGTCGGACGGCCGGTTAGCCGAACTGACCGGTGGTGATGGAGCCGCCGTGCTTATCGACGGAGTTCTTCGCCGAGACCGCGAGCCCCACCCCGCCGAGGATGAGGACAGCCAGCACGATTCCGCCGATCGTCTTGCCCGCGGCGGTGCCAAATCCGCGATGTAGAGAAAAGATCCCGGCCGCGCCGCCAACGGCAATTGCCACGATCGCTAACGGCACCCGTATGGACTCCCACAACGTGGGGATCGCGGTAATAAAATCACCGGCAGCCAACGTGGTTTCAATCATGAGTGATTCCTTTCCTGAGGGGTTATCAGTGGTGCTGATCTAGCGCTCGGGTTGGCTGGGGCCGCGCCAATCGGTATCCACCACAGCGGGCGCCAGCGCATCGTCGGTAGACACCGCCGGCGCCGGATCGATAGCGGCGACCAGCCACCGCCCGCCCACCCCTTTGAGGGTCAGCGGATACACCAACTGCGTCGGCGCGTACTGTGATGTCACCGCCCGGGCGCGCACCAGAACTCGCAGCTGCTGCCCGTCGGCGGGCACCGTCGGGGCGGCGGCCATCGCAGCGATCTCGGTCACCGAGACGCTTTCATAGGCACCGGCAACTGAGGCGATCTGCGAATCAGCGCTGACGAATCGCTCGACACCTCCCGCATCGGTCAGATAGGAATTGAGAAAGCCCGCAGCCACGGTGTAGGCGGGCTCCCCCTCACCGAGGGTGCTGGGATAACTCAGCGGCAGATCCGCCCCGGCACCAGGGCCGCTGATGCGGGCCGGGAAGGTGCTTGCCCGTGGCCCGAAGCGTGACCACAACACCGGCACTCGGTACAGCGCGCGCTGCGGACTAGCCGATTCGTAGGGGCGCTGAGTCACCCCGACAACCACCGACCACACCTCAGCGTCATCGCTGTCTCCGGCGACGCCCTCAAAGGTCACCGCGACCACCGTCGGGGTATTGATCACCACAGCTGGCGTGGAGGGCAGCTCCAGGTGGTCGTGCCAAACCGTCACAAACTGATCCAGGCTGGAGGTATCCATGCTGGTGGCCGTCAACCACACCGATACGTAATCCTGGGCGAACGCGCTGACCACCGCAGTCTTATTGACCGCTGCCCGCGCCGGGGTAGCGATATCCGGGGGAACCCCGAAAAGCCACTGCCACACCAGATTCAGCCCGGCCAGCGCCGCCAAGACCACGATGGCCGGGCGCCCGAAGCGCAGCAGGTGGCTTTTCGTGCGTGCGATACGCGCTTGCCATATCTTGCTCATCTGAATCATCTCAGGGACTCCCAGCTCACAGCGGCTCGTGGCCGATGATTTTCAGGCTGCTGATCGCAAACGCCGCGTCGACCGGGTCGCTCTGGCCGTGCTGCCCCCCCAACGGATCGGGCATCGGCGCCATCGTCAAGCCAGGCGGCAGCCCGCCGGGTACCTGCGATGGTGGCGGCCCGGATTCCGGTTGCGCCGGTGGACGCGAGGTATAGCGGATCAACATCCGAATCTTGGAGGCCAGCACCCGCTTGATCGGCTGCACCGCTTCGCCGTGAACATTCTTGGTGTCCTGGGTAACCAACGTCCTGTCGGTGTCGTTGAACAGATACTGAATTGTCGTAACCACGCGATGCTGCGACCATTGAGAGACGCCGCTGGCATCTTTGCCCACCCAGCCAGGAGTAATCGAGATCGCGGTGATCATATAGGTTTTCGCCAAATCAATTTCGATGACCTGACCATCGCCGCCGCCGCGCACGCACCTAAACGCCGACAGCGGATCAGTACCGGCCATCGTCTGCGCCGAGGTCGACCCCGGCCCGCAGGAACCGACCGCGTCGGCGGTATAGGGAAGCGGCCTATCCCCTGTAGCCACCGCAGCTGGGCGGGGCGCGGCGGTCCTATTGGGGTGCCGGTCAACAGAAGCGGTCAACGCCGAATCATCGCCCGCCGGCGGCTGCGGTGCCTCGCCGTACAAGGCCAGCGCAGCAATCAGGGCCACGACGATTGTCACCAGCACGGCCGCCGCGAACCCGATGGCCACCTTCGAGTCGAACCGGGCGGGCCGCCGAGCAGGCTCACCG
>CAZCHU010000155.1:0-7350 GCA_964498215.1 uncultured Mycobacterium sp.
ACCGGCGGCAACGCGTTGATGTCAGGCACCGGCGGCGACGGGGGTGGCGGCGGAGGTTCTGCCGCGGCCAGCCCCGGCAGGCCAAGAACACCGGCCGCGGCCACACACGCGGTGCCGATGAGTTTCCCGACGAAAATTCTGCTCACCAACTTCACAGCCTAAATGTCGTCAAAACAGTCAGCAGCGTTTCAAAAGGTGAAACTGCGGGTCGGACTGAGGACAAAACCGGACTGGTCGACGGAGTTGATACAGGACGTGAGGACTCCATCGGTACCGCAGCTGACTGTGCGGAAGCTGATCCGCGTATTGGGCGGCAACGCCGGGGGATTCTCGACCGCGCCGTACATCGGCCGGTCAGAGTGACTGAAGCCGGGGCTTCCGCCCGCCCAGCCCGTCACCAGGTTGGCGCCGCCCGGCGCCGCCGGCAAAGGACCGCTGCAGCCGTAGCCGCCGGTCTGCCGGTCCATCACGCACGTCACACCGCCCGGGACGCCGAACGAGTACCAGGCACCGTCCTGAACGGCGAAGTCCATCGGGTTCACCGGTGGCAAGGCATTGATGTCGGGCAACGGCGGCGGGGCAGCCGCCGCGATGCCGGTCAAGCCGAGGACAGCAGCACCCGCGGCCGCGGCCCCACTTGTCAGGACTCTCGTCAACACGGACCACAGCCTAGGTGGCGGGGGTGGCGGCGCTCAGTACAGGTCGGGGCCGCGGCCCGCCATCGCCTCGAGTCGCGCGATGCGATCAGCTATCGGCGGATGCGTGGAGAACAGCTTGCCGATCTTCTCGCCGGCACGGAAAGGGTTCGCAATCATCAGATGCGCTTGGTCGGCCAGTTGCGGATCCGGCGGCAGCGGGGCCTGCTGCACCCCGGCGCTGATCTTGCGCAGAGCGCTAGCCAGCGCGAGCGGATCACCAGTCAGCTCGGCGCCGGACTGGTCAGCCTGGTACTCGCGCGATCGTGATACTGCCAACCGGATGACCGTCGCAGCGATCGGACCCAATAGCGAAACCAGCAAGATTGCAAGAGGATTTGAGCCACCGCCGCGATTTCCGCCGAACATGCTCGCGAAGAACGCCAGGTTGGCAAGGGCCGTGATCACCGCCGCCATCGCTCCGGCAACGCAGGAGATCAAGATGTCGCGGTTGTACACGTGGGACAGCTCGTGGCCGAGGACAGCCCGAAGCTCACGATCGTTGAGGATTCCCAGGATGCCCGTCGTGCAGCACACCGCGGCATTTCGCGGGTTTCGCCCGGTGGCGAAGGCGTTGGGCGCAGCGGTGTCGCTGATGTACAGCCGCGGCATGGGCTGACGTGCCGTCGTGGCGAGTTCGCGCACGATCTTGTACATCAACGGGGCCTGCATCTCGGTGACAGGCTGGGCGTGCATCGCCCGCAGCGCCATCTTGTCGCTGTTGAAGTACACATAGGCGTTCATGCCCACGGCGAACAGCACCGCGAGGAACATGATGTTGCGCCCGAACATCGCGCCGACACCGACGATCAGACCCGAGAACACCACCAGCAACAGGAACGTCTTGACCCTGTTGGCATGCGGATGCCAAGTCATCGTGGCTTGCCTCCTTGAAACTGCGGCCGACTCGTGAAACCTGAAGAGCCATCGCTCTGACCAACGCCCATACTGCCCACTAGGGTTCCTGAGGCCTCAGCCGTGCCGGGTGACCGTGTAATTCACCAACGTGGCCAGCGCCTGACGGCCCGGACCCTCGGGCAACAGGGCGAGCTCCACCTCGGCCTGCTTGGCGTACCCGGCCACCGTCTCCTTGGCCTTCGGAATTCCCTGCGAGGAACGCAGCAGTCGCAACGCCTCGGCCAACTCGTCGTCGTCCTCCACCGGACCCGCTAACAGCTCACGCAACCGGTCGGCGTCCGGCCCAGTCTCCCCCAGCGCAAACAACACCGGCAATGTATGGACCCCTTCGCGCAGGTCGGTCCCGGGCAACTTGCCCGACTCGTCGGCATCGCTGTCGATGTCGATGATGTCGTCGGAGATCTGAAACGCCGTACCAACGATGCCGCCCAGCCGGGCCAACCGCTCGATCTGATCGTCGTCAGCACCTGAGAAGGTCGCACCTAATCGGCCCGATGCAGCGATCAGACACGCCGTCTTCTCCTCGACGACCTGGAGGTAATGATTCACCGAGTCGACGTGATCGGCGGCACCGCGAGTCTCCCGCATCTGGCCGGTCACCAGCAGTGCGAAGGTATCCGCGATGATGCGCACGGCCTCCGGCCCCAGGCTCGACACGAGCCGCGATGCCGACGCGAACAGATAATCGCCGGCCAGGATCGCGATGTTGTTTCCCCAGCGTGCGTTGGCGCTGGGTGCCCCGCGACGCATCTGCGCCTCGTCCATCACATCGTCGTGGTACAGCGTCGCCAGGTGCACCAACTCGATCACCGAGCCCGCGACAGTAACCTGCCACGCATCCGGGTCGGGTCCCAGCTGCGCCGACAGGACCGTGAACAACGGTCGGAACCGCTTGCCGCCCGCCTGGAAGAGATGCTGGACAGCCTCCGCCATCAAAGAGTCGGCTCGACTCAGTTCCTCGGACATCAGCTTCTCGATCCGGGCCACTCCGTCGCGGACATCCTGGGCAAATCGGGCATCCCCGAAGTCCACTCCCGCCACCACGGTCCCCGGTGTCCTCACCCTGCCAACATACTGGGGAGATGGACGGTTCGGTGAAAGGTGGGCTCACGCCCCCGAATGAGGGGTCCAACAGCACGGACGTCGTAGTCATCGGGGCTGGACCCGCCGGATCGTCGGCGGCAGCGTGGGCCGCACGTGCCGGGCGCGAGGTGCTGGTCATCGATTCCGCCCGGTTCCCCCGTGACAAGGCCTGCGGTGACGGGTTGACGCCTCGCGCGATCGCCGAACTCAGACGCCTCGGGCTCGGTTCCTGGCTCGACGGCAAGATCGCCCACCGCGGGCTGCGGATGTCGGGTTTCGGCGCGGACGTGGAGGTGCCGTGGCCGGGACCGTCCTTCCCGTCGACCAGTAGTGCGGTACCCCGGACTGAGCTTGACGAACGCATCCGTCTGGCGGCCGTCGATGACGGCGCGAAAATGATCCTTGGCACCAAAGCCGTTGATGTACAGTGTGATTCGTCGGGTCGAGTGTCCGCGGTGGTGCTTAGTTCGGGCGAGGTGATCCGGTGCGAGGCGCTGATAGTCGCCGATGGCGCACGCTCCACCCTCGGTCGGGTGTTGGGCCGCGAATGGCACAAGGAGACCGTCTACGGCGTGGCCGTCCGCGGCTACATCGCCACCCCGCGCAGCAGCGAGCCGTGGATCACCTCCCACCTGGAACTGCGATCGCCCTCCGGAGAAGTACTGCCGGGTTACGGCTGGATCTTCCCGTTGGGCAACGGCGAGGTGAACATCGGCGTCGGGGCGCTGGCGACCGACAAACGCCCCGCCGATGCGGCGCTTCGGCCGTTGATGAGCCACTACACCGCACTGCGCCGCGACGAGTGGGACTTCGACGGCGAACCGCGCGCCGGGCGGTCGGCGTTGCTGCCGATGGGCGGCGCCGTGTCGAGGGTCGCTGGGCCTAACTGGATGCTGATCGGCGATGCGGCGGCGTGCGTGAATCCGCTGAACGGCGAGGGTATCGACTACGGGCTGGAGACCGGGCGGCTGGCCGCGGAACTGCTTGGCCTTGGCGACTATTCACAGGCCTGGCCGGCTGTCCTGCACGAGCACTACGCGCGCGGGTTCTCGGTGGCGCGCCGGCTGGCGCTGCTGCTGACGTTCCCACGATTCCTCCCCTCCACCGGGCCACTGGCGATGCGATCGTCGGCGCTGATGAAGGTGGCGGTGCGGGTTATGGGCAACTTCGTCACCGATGACGACGCGGACATGGTGGCTCGGGCGTGGCGTGTCGCGGGCCGGTTATCGCGCCGCTTCGACGACCGCCGCCCCTTCAGCTGACCCTCTGCACCCCGCACTTTGCACCCCGCGCCGCGCACCTTGTCGCGAACGTGCGCAAATGTACGTCCATTGCGGCGTGTCGGCGTACAGACCCGCGCACTCGCGGGACTGGGCGAGCCCGGGACTGGGCGAGCTCGGCAGTCAGGTGAGCGGTTTGGTGGCCGCGTGCAACGCGACAATGCCGCCGGTCAGGTTGCGCCATCGCACCTCTGCCCAGCCCGCGTCAGCGATGCGCCGCGCCAGGTCAGACTGATCCGGCCAGGCCCGGATGGACTCCGCGAGATACACATACGCGTCGGGGTTGGATGACACTCTCCGAGCGATCCCAGGGAGCACCCGCATCAAGTACTCCTTGTACACGGTGGCGAACAGCAGGTTGGTCGGCGTCGAGAATTCACACACCACCAGCCGTCCGCCCGGGCGTGTCACTCGCGCCATCTCACGCAAACCCGCCGAGTGATCAACGATGTTGCGCAAACCGAAGCTGATGGTCACCGCATCGAACACGCCGTCAGCGAACGGCAGCAGCGTCGCATCGGCGGCTACCTTCGGCACGTTGCGGCCGGAACCCGCGACGAGCATGCCGACCGAGAAGTCCGCGGCCGCACACCAGGCGCCCGAAGTTGCCAGCTCCTCAGTCGACACCGCGGTACCGGCGGCCAAGTCGAGCACCCTGTCCCCTGGCCCGATGCGCAGCGCCTCGCGCGTCGCTCTCCGCCAAAACCGGTCCTGTCCCAGCGAGAGCACGGTATTGGTCAGATCGTAGCGGCGCGCGACACCGTCGAACATCGACGCCACCTCATGGGGATCCTTCTGCAGCGACGCGCGATTCACGCAGCCGAACGTATCAGGTGCCACGGGACGCTCAGAGGAATCAGGCGGCCCGCAGTCGACGATCGCCACCCAGGACAGCCTCATAGTGACCGAGCAGTTCATCGCAGATCGCCGGCCAAGTCCGGCTCAGCACGGCCCGCCGGGCCGCCACCGCATAGCGGGGACGTTCGGCCACCAAGTGGTCAACCGCATCCGACAGCCGAGCTTCGAATTCGTCAACGGGCAACAACAGCCCGGTGCGATAGGGCATCACCAGATCGCGGGGGCCGCCGGCGTCGGGCGCGATGACCGGAAGCCCCGAGGCCATCGCCTCCTGCACGGCCTGGCAGAACGTCTCATGCTCACCCGGGTGGACGAAGAGATCCATGCTGGCGTACGCGGTCGACAGTGCTTCCCCATAGCGGGCTCCGGTGAAAATAGCTCGAGGAAGAGCTTTTTCGAGCTTTGGGCGGGAGACGCCGTCCCCGACGATGACGACCTGGAGATCATCGCGATTGCCGAGCGCGGCGAGTCGCTCGACATGCTTCTCCGGAGCGAGGCGTCCGACGAACCCGATGATCGGCTTCCCGTCCGGCGACCAGGATCGGCGCAGCCGTCCGTCGCGGGCCGATGGGGCGAAGCCGGTGACGTCCACCCCGCGGGCCCATCGGAAAACTCTTGGGACACCGTGCATTGCAAGCATTTCCATCGCTGAGCTCGATGGCGCGAGCGTGCGGTCAGCACGCTTGTGCAGATGCCGGGTCCAGCCCCATGCCGCTCGTGACGCGATACCAAGGCCGTAACTGCGCGCGAAACCCGCAATGTCGGTCTGGAACACCGCAACGGTAGGAATGCCCAGGTACCGGGCAGCGTGCAGACCTCCATAGCCGAGCAGCGCCGGCGAAGCGAGATGGATCACGTCGGGTTCGAACCCACGCAGCACATTGACCATTCGGGGGCGCGGTACAGCCAGCGGCAGCGATGTCACCTTCGGCAACATCCGCGACGGCACCCGGTGCACGCGGATCCCATCGTGCATCCTGTCGGCGGCGGGCAGCCCGCGCGGCGTGTCCGGAGCGATGACCAACGTCTCGTGACCAGTACGGCGCAGGTGCTCGATCACCCTGAGCACCGAATTGGTGACGCCGTTGACATTCGGTAGGAATGACTCCGCGACGATCGCTACCCGCACGACCCGACAGTGGCATCGCCAGCTGTCGAAGAGGTTGCCAACAGGGAGATGTCACACGAATTTGCCGGAAGCCGCGGGCTACGCTCGGAATCATGCGGTTTTCCAAGACGACGCTGTTCATCGGGCTCCTGGGACTGCTCCTGGCGACGGTTGGTTGCTCGCGAGGGATCAGCGGCTCCGCCGTTCCCGACCCCACCGAGGCGCCGCTCGCCGTCAGCACGGACGGCTACGGGATCGTCGCGGGTTTCGACGAGGCCCCCGTCCAAATCGAGATCTTCGCCGAACCGCAGTGCACGCACTGCCGCGACCTGCAGCGTGACTTCGGCGACCAGCTGGCGTACTACATCACCGTCGGCAGCATCCAGGTCACCTACCGCCCCCTGACGTTCCTGGACGACGACTACGACGGATACTCTTCGCTCGTTGCCAATGCACTGTTCCTGGCCGCGGAACCGGTTGGCGAGGTGGCCGCTTCCGGCACCCAATTCCAGCGCTTCGTCGAGGATCTTTGGGTCAACCAGCAGACCGACGGGTCTTCCTTCACGGGGAGAGACCTGCGCGATATGGCCGTCAGCGCCGGGCTGCCAGAGGCCGTCGCCAAGAATATTCAACGTCAAAAGGACGCAGTCGACATCTCCGACATGGAGAGCGTCAACTTCGGACTACTCCTCGACATCGACCCCATCCGAACCGGCACGCCGACCGTCTACGACCTGAAAGCCGGCGAGAAAATCGACGTCCACGAGGCGGACTGGCTGGACAAGCTCGTCGAGTCCTGAATCACGCCCCTGCTGCACGCTGGTCCAGGCGTCGCTCGACCCAGCCGGTCCCACCGAGCGCGGCTCCGGCCACCAACCACCCGACGACCGCGATCGAACCCGCGGGAACGATCGCCAGCGCGGCATTGCGGCCCTTCACCCGCACCAGGTCCGGCTTGTTGGTGTCGTACTCGACGTAGATGCGCATGCCGGTATCCAGCTCTGATGGATACAGCACGCCCAGCTCCGGCCGGTAGGTCACCCGGTCCGGGGTGACGAACTCGATGGTCGACCGCCTCGGACCGGCGTCCAGCACGTTGGCTTGGGCCTCCCCGAGGTGGCGTTCGATCTGACGGTCGTTACGCCACGCGCCAAGCACCAGCAGCACCGACTGCAGCGTCACCAGGCAGGCTGCTATCACGATGCCGATTCGAATCCGGCGCATGATCCGGCCACCCCGCGTCTCACCGGGCAGACCGGAAACATGAGGAACGATGATGCGCCACAAAGCTTTCAGCCACCGCTGCAATTCGGCCATGGCAGCCTTGGTGCGTCGTCCCAGGCTCACAGAGCTGCCTTTATCGATGCGTGCAGCGCCCGCAGCGACGACCTGTCGGCCTTGACCTCCA
>CAZCHU010000156.1:0-3814 GCA_964498215.1 uncultured Mycobacterium sp.
ACCGGCGCACCCACTCCCGACGGCGCCACCGCGCCGGCTTCACCCAAAACCGGAGCACCCGGCACGCCCAGCCCGGCCGGCCCCACATCCGCGCCAGCCGTAGCGATCGGCGCTCCAGGCACAGGCGGGATGGAAGGTGCCCCAACTCCCGCAGGGAGGGCGCCAGACAGGCCGGGGACCGGCAGGCCGGGCGGTATCGCTAGTCCGGCATCACCGATGATCGGGCCACCAAGCGTCGGAGGCGCCGGAGCTGCCGCCCCAGAGGATGGGATCGACACGGCCGTAGGTGGGTTCGGCCGGACCGGTGGAGTTTCCCCGCCGGTCGACGTCGCCGCCGGGACCCCGGACGCCGGCGGGGCGGAAGGCGTCACCCCCGAGGATGAAGTGGACACCGACGCCGGCGGACTCGGCGGAACGGGGGCCGTGCCTACCGAAGGGGAACTCGCGGGCGGAACCACGACCGGGGGTGCCGGCTCGCCCGGCCCGGCGGCGAGTGACGAGGCGGCCTGCTCCAGCGCCTGCGAAATATCGCCCGGATTGGAGACAATCTGTTCCAAGATCCCCACGCACGGCACTCCGCCGCGGCTGGGGTTAGCGGTTGCCGACGGGCTGAACAGCGGGGCGCTAAAGAAAATCCCTGCGCTGCCCAGCACGACGACGACCGTGCCCTTCTTGGTCCGTGACATGTACCCCAAGCCCTTCTGCCAACGTTCCGCGCGAAATTACATCCACGTAGTTACGTCGACTACTGAACCGGGGATTTCCAGATTCGCCCACGCGACAATTCTGGCGTTACGCAACCGTTGCGAATGAGACGCGATCCCGTCACCGGGGAATCTCCGTGACCGGGTGCCCGAGATTTGTCGTGGCGCACAGGAATCGACGCGCAGGAGTGCCAAGAACGTGCCGCCGCGTCCAGTTACGGCAACGGCGCCCGCCACGTGAGATGCGTTCCCCCGCTCGGAGCAGCCAGCACCGAGAATGACCCGCCCACATCCGCGGCGCGACGCCGCAGATTGGTAAGTCCGCTTTCCGTGACGTCAGCCCCGATTCCTTTCCCGTTGTCGTGGACCTCGATCGTCAGGTCGTCGTCAACGCTGACGGCAACGGTCAACGTGGTGCAGTCCGCATGGCGAACAGCGTTGCTGACCGCCTCACGAACCACCGCTTCAGCGTGGTCGGCCAACGAGGCGTCGATCACCGACAGCGGGCCGCTGTATTGCACCGACGTGCGGATGCCCGAGCCCGGAAACGCACCGACCGCCTCGTCGAGTCGTTGCCTCAGCCTGGTGATGCCCGAGGACCCGTCATTCAGGTCGAAGATCGTGGTACGAATGTCCTGCATGACTTCCTGAAGGTCGTCGACGACGCTCGAAAGTCGCTGTTGCACTTCGTCTGACCGCACGCGAGCGATGGTTCCCTGTAACGAGAGACCGACTGCAAAGAGCCGTTGGATAACATGATCGTGCAGATCGCGCGCGATGCGTTCCCGATCGGCGATGATGCTCAATTCACGCATCCGATGCTGCGTGCTAGCCAACTCCCACGCCAGTGCAGACTGATCGGCGAATGCTGCCATCAGGTCGAGCTCTCCGACGCTAAATGACTGAGCGCCAGTCGGTCTCAGGGCAATCAGCACCCCTGCCACCACATCAGTAGCCCGCAGCGGAAGTACCAGAGTGGGCCCACCGTATTCACCGATGCCGACATCCACTCCGGTGAAGCGCAACGGCGTTCGCTGGAGGAAGGCGTCACCGATCACGGTTCCCTGCACAGGTATAGGGCCCTGTGCCATGTCTGCCACCTCGCCCACAGAGGCGATGACCAGGAGTTCGGATGTGTCTTCGCCGGGCAGGTTGGGGTCGACAGGAATCGCCACTAGGGTGGCGACCGCGCCGCTGAGCTTATGCACCTCGTCAGCGACGAGTTGAAATACCCGGGCCGGCTCGGTGCCCGAGAGCAGCTCGGTGCCAATGTCCCGGGTGGCTGCGATCCACGACTGACGTGCCCGCGCCTGCTCATAGAGGCGGGCGTTGTCTATCGCGATACCTGCCGCGGCGGCCAGCGCCTGCAGAAGCACCTCGTCGTCCTCGCCAAAAGGCTGTCCATCAGCCTTTTCCGTCAGGTAAAGGTTGCCGAAGACATCGTCGCGTACTCGCACCGGGGCACCGAGAAATGTCCGCATTGGCGGATGATTCGGCGGAAAACCGACCGAAGTCGGATGATGTGAGATGTTTTCGAGTCGAATCGGTTTTGGGTCAGCCAGGAGCAGGCCGAGCACTCCGCGCCCCTCGGGCAGGTGTCCGATTTGCTCGCGGGTCGACTCGTCGATGCCTTCGTAGAGGAACTCGATCAGATCTCCGTCGTGGCCGCGCACCCCCAAAGCGCCGTACTTGGCATCGACGAGTTCAATCGCTGTATGCACGATCGTGCGCAGCGTGGCGTCGAGTTCCAGGCCCGACGTGATGACCAGCATCGCTTCGACGAGGCCGTCCAGCCGGTCGCGACCCTTGATGATCTGCTCCACCCGATCCCGCACCTCGGTGAGCAACTCATGCAGCCTGAGTTGCGAAAGGGTGTCCCGCAACGGCGGCATACCGCCGTTCGGGTCGGGCTTGGCTAGGTCCGCCACCCCACCATGGTGCAGCATCAGCCCCCGATCCATGTGACGTTGGCGAGGACTATTGACCCTGTACGCCGACGGGTGAGTCGCGCAATGCTGAATGCCCACCGGAACGGAGGTCACAATGCCGGCGACTCAGGTTCAATCCGAAGTGATTGTCGCTGCCCTACAGCTGGCCTGCCGGGCACCATCACTGCACAACAGCCAGCCTTGGCGTTGGGTCGCCACCAACCGACTCGTGCAGCTATTCGCCGATCCGACACGTTTGGTCCGATCGACGGACCCCACAGGCCGCGAAGCACTGCTTAGCTGTGGAGCTGTTCTCGATCATTTCCGGGTGGCAATGGCCGCGGCCGGCTGGCATGCCTGCGTGCACCGCTTCCCCGATCCTGAAGACCCGTTGCACCTCGCCACGATCGAGTTCAGGACAGCGGCGGTTTCCGTCGAGCACACGCGCCGCGCCGATGCCATTCTCCGGCGGCGCACTGATCGGCTGCCGCTATCGGCGCCGCCAAGCTGGCCCAAGTTAGCCAATACCGTGAGCCAGCGCGCAGTGCCTAACGCGGTACAGGTGGACCTCATCGCTCACGAATTTCGCGAGGGCCTGGCACGGGCCTCCAATGTGGCTGAGGCGCTGCGCGCTCGCGACATCCCTTATCATTGCGACCTCTCCTGGTGGACAATTGATTTCGCGATGAATGAAGGTATCCCACCGAGTTCACTGTTATCGGAGGCCGAGAGCGACCGCGTCGATGTCAGACGATCGTTTCCTCCTGTTGCCAAACCTGAGCGGCGCGCCAAGATCGACAACGACCATTCAGAGATTCTGGCGCTCTCGACAGTAGAAGACAGCAGGTACAACGTATTGCGTTGCGGCGAAGTACTTTCCTCAGTGCTGCTGGATGCTGCCTCCGCGGGACTGTCGACGTGCACGCTGACTCATATCACCGAGGTGCGGGCGGCCCGGGATATCGTCAGCTCACTTCTACCCGGTGATGCTGTTCCCGAGGCGCTCGTCCGGGTGGGCCTTGCCCCAACGTTGGAGCCCACGCCACCCCCGACGCCACGTCGACCTATCGGACATGTACTTCAAACTTTGAGGGAGCAAACATGTTAGAAGGCACTTCGACGCCGTGCTTTGTGGTGGGGATCGACGGTTCACAATCCGCACTCGACGCCGCACGATGGGCG
>CAZCHU010000156.1:3914-7250 GCA_964498215.1 uncultured Mycobacterium sp.
CTCATACACGCGACCCAGGGGCGCATCGGCTCCACCGCCGCGGCCCTCTCGAATGCAGCACACTGCCCGGTGGTGATTGTGCGGGCACACCGCCCCCACAGCAATCCCAGACGCGCGGTGGTGATCGAGGTCGACGACACCGCGAGAGGCGGCGTGGTGCTGCGACGTGGGTTGGAGGTGGCCCGGCACCGGGGCGCTCCGGTCCGAGTGCTGACACCCTCCATCCATGCCGATGTGTACGCGCAATGGCAGCGTCGGCTAGCTGAATGGCAACACCGCTTCTCCGATCTGGACATCATCTCGGTGACCGGCCCGGGCGACGGCCCGCACTATGTCAGCGCACACGCCCACGAGATTCAGCTTGTGGTTGTCAGCCGCGATCGGCGCGCTGGCATTGACGCCTTCGTCGGCGCGCCGGGCCATGCCGCTCTTCGCGATAGCGACTGTTCCATAATGGTCTGTGAACCGCATGACGCCCTGTAAGGGGCGCTAGTTCTCCGGATACATCGCACTCAGTCCCGAAACCCTCATATCAACGGCGAGCCATCCAACTGCGCAACCACTTCCGACAGGTCGCGGCGTGGTGTCGGTGGCAGCGGGTCGGAGTTGACCGGCGCCCAGCCAATCCGCAGCAGCATCTGTGGGTAGCCCTCCTCTCCGAAAACGTCGCTATACAACGCTGCGCGCGTCTCTGCGACCTCCAAGGGTTCAGTGATCGGGCAGCTCGCCAAACCCAAAGCCGTTGCGGTCAGCAGCACAGTACTGGTCGACTCCCCTGCGCGGAGCCGGGACAGCCGGTCGTCTTCGACTGTGCCCAGCGCGACGACGACGGCGTGGTCATCAGCTGGATCGGTATTGGACGGCTGCGAGAGGTTCCCTCCGGCGAAGGTCCGTGACGGAATCGGACCTGCCCCATCGGAGCTGGGCACGTTACGCGCGGGCACCCCGGCTGTCGACCCGTACCGGCCGGTCCATCGTGTCAGCTCGGCGAGGTACCCAACGTCGGTCGCATGCCGCCGGCCCGCTTCGATAACCAATCGTTTGAGACCAGCGATGTCATCGACCCGGCGCATGATCACACCGGCGCGCGCTGCCCGCGCACCCATTAAAGCGATATCGCCATGCGGCACCGGCCAGGAACTGTAGTAGCGGCGGTCGGTGCGGCGGCGTGGGATCGCGGCGGCCAGCGCCACATCGAGGTCCCCCGCAGGGTAGGGGTGCAGTTCGAGGGCGGCGAGGTAATTCGGCTCGGCCGGGTTGGGGAAACGGTGCACCTTGGACCGCCAGCCGAGTGCTGAGAATGCCAACACGCAGTGATTCAACGCAGCACCGCAGCTGAGGGTCAGATCTCGGGAATCGGGGTCGGTATGCGGCAGCAGCAGATCGGGGTTCGCATAGAGGTGCACGCTGTCACCACCCACCCGCCACTCCCACGGCTGGGAGTTGTGCACCGATGGTGCACGCATCGCGAGCGAGAGTGCAGACACGACTGTCTCGGGATCGGGAAATCCACCGTCCATCTCGGCGCCCTTCGCTGAGGTCATCGTCGCCATCCAGGGTGCGCCCCGCGACGCCCGGTTGCAGAGGGCACAAAGACCCTTCTACGTCACCACTTCGACTTGTCCGCGGCTATCAGCCACACCACTGTGTCCGGCGGCAACACTCGATCGACGTGCGGTTCCGACGACAAGACCACCGACACCGCATCCGGCAATGCGACTTCGGTGGTTCCGGTGTTGACCCAACATTGCACACCCCCGCGTTCGAACACAGCCACATCGGTGCCCACCGTCAGCCACCTCAGATCCCCCGCATCGCGCCACAGCGAGGCACGCAGTCGCAGGGCGGTGCGGTAGAGATTCAGCGTCGAATCGGGATCACGGTCCTGCGCCTCGACGCTGTGCTCGGCCCAGTGCGCGGGCTGCGGCAGCCAGGTCGCGGCGCTGTCCTCAGGTCCGAACCCGTACGGCACGGATGTCTCCGTCCACGGCAACGGAATACGACATCCATCCCGCCCTACATCGGTGAAGCCGGACTGCCCCCAAGTCGGATCCTGACGCACCTCGTCAGGCAGATCCTCGACCTCTTCGAGCGCGAGCTCCTCTCCTTGGTACACGTACGCGGTGCCCGGAAGCGCCAACTGCACGAGGGCGGCCGCACGCGCGCGCCGACGCCCCAGGGCGTGATCGGGGTCCTCATCGGCCCAACGCGCGCGCTCCCAATCCGTTTCGATCAGGTCGGTCGGCTGCGATCGGGCGAACCGTGTCACTGTGCGGGTCACGTCGTGGTTAGACAGCACCCAGGTAGGGGGTGCACCGACCGAGGCCGCTGCCCTGATCGCGTCATCGACAACTGCGCGTAAGACCTCGGCGCGCCACGGTGTGCGCAAGAAGTCGAACTGAAACGCGGTATGAAGTTCGTCGGGACGCAGATAGCGGGCGAGACGTTCGTTGCTGTGCACCCACGCTTCGGCGATGAATATCCGGTCGGGTGAATACCGGTCAGCCACCGACCGCCAGCCCCGATAGATATCGTGCACCCCATCCTGGTCCCAGGCGGGATGGCCGGCTCGATGTTCGACGAGGGTCTGCGCGACTTCCACGTCGTCAGCGGTGTCGGGTAGCCCGGCCTCCTTGACCAGGCCGTGGGCAACGTCGATGCGGAAACCGTCGACGCCGCGGTCGAACCAGAAGGCCAGAACGTCCTCGAATTCACTGCGTACTTCGTCGTGCCCCCAGTCGAGGTCGGGCTGGCCGGGGGCAAACAGGTGCAAGTACCACTCTCCGTCATCCACGCGGGTCCACGCCGGGCCGCCGAACACGCTCTGCCAGTTATTCGGTGGCAGCGAGCCGTCGGCACCACGCCCCGGCCGAAAGTGATAGCGCTGCCGTGCACCCGGTTCTCCGGCCAGCGCCGCGCGGAACCACGCGTGCTGGTCGGAGGTGTGGTTGGGCACAATGTCGAGGAGCACCCGGATGCCGAGCGCATGCGCTTCGGAGATCAGCGTTTGCGCCTCGTCCAGGGTGCCGTAGGAAGGTTCGATGTCCCGGTAGTCAGCGACGTCATAGCCCGCGTCGGCCATCGGCGAGGGATACCAAGGATTGATCCAAATGGCGTCCACGCCCAACCGCGCCAAGTACGGCAGCCGGCTGCGCATTCCTTGGATATCGCCGACGCCGTCGCCGTTCCCGTCGGCGAAGCTGCGAATGTAGACCTGGTAGACCACAGCGGTCTCCCACCACAACGGAACTGTCAGCGACACGGAACTCCTCGACTATCACGTACGCGTATTCGTCACCACGGTCCCCATTTTGCTGATTAATGTAGCCGTGACAC
>CAZCHU010000157.1:0-7211 GCA_964498215.1 uncultured Mycobacterium sp.
AGCGATTGTGGGATCCATTCCTTATCCTCCTTGATAACTGGCTTGATGTCGCCAGGTTCTGTGTGGGTCTAGCTGATTACTGCTTGTTTCTAGTGCTGCTCTGCCTTGCTGTGTTCGTCGCCGTGGTCGAGTTCCATGGACTGACCGAAGTACAGAATGGTCAACAAGGCGAAGATGAAAGCCTGGATCAGGCCGACGAACAGATCGAACGCCTTCCAGATCGAGTTGGGAAGCCAAAGGATCCACGCGGGGAACAGCGCGATCAGCGCGACCATGATGCCACCGGCGAAGATGTTGCCGAAAAGTCGGAGTGACAATGAGATCGGTTTGGCGATCTCCTCGACCATATTGATCGGTGCCAGGAAGGCCACATGGCCCTTGGCAACCTTGATCGGGTGCCCTACGACGCCACGGCGCCAGATTCCGGCGAGGTGGTAGCTGATGAATACGAACAGCGCGAGCGCCAGGACGAAGTTGATGTCGGCCGCGGGAGCCTTCAGCAGCTCATGAGTACCGGTGGAATCCGTGTACTGCACTGGCAGTACCGCCAGCCAGTTCGCCGTCAGAATGAAGATGAACAACGTGATGGCCAACGGCAAGACAAACGGCGCGATCCGCATCCCGATGGCGCTCTCGACCTGACTGCGCATCTGGATGGTGATGGCCTCGAAGAACAGTTGAACGCCACCCGGGGCGTCGGTAGACGTCACCTTGGCCCGCAGGAAGAAGGCCAGTCCGATGACGATCAAGGCGGCAATGGAGGTCGAGATGACGGTGTCGCCATTGATCGACATTCCGAATAGATGCCAGATCGGAGAATGCTCCCCCACATGGATAGCCGCCTCGGCGAGGGTCTGTTCAGTCATGTGCAGATCAGTCCTTTGGTGCTCATCCGTCGTTGCAAGCAGATCATGAGCCGACAACCTCGTCCGCTGATTCGGCGCGCAACTTCTTGAGCACCGGCAGAGACGTGCTGAGAACGAGGATCACCTGGAAGAGCGCCAGGCCCAGCAGAACCCCCAGTCCCAGAGGCCGGAAGATGAACGCAATCACCAGACCGATCACCGAGATCGCCAGAACCCGCGTCGCCGAGTTGAGGGCCATCTTCTTCTTGAGCGGATGATCGTCGGCGGTGATGGAGAAGACTGCCCTGCGCACGAGTAGGGCGTTGATGAGGCCAAGACCCAGACCAATACCGAAGAACGCACCGAACAGTGGGTGGCCCAGCAAGGCGGAGACGATAGTCGCAAGGCCTGTCAGCGCCACACAGATCACGAGCAGGCGCACCGGCCTGAAAGCAACGGACGGAAACACCAACGGCGCATCTTGCGCTGGCGTCGTCACCCCTTCACCTCAATCCCGCCCTCGTCGAATCTGGTGGTCCACCAACGGAGCCCGGTTCCGATGATCCTGTCCGTGGCGCCCGTAGCGTATCGGAGGGCGCCCGGCGCGCTGGAATCACCCAAGGGGCAGCTCCTGTGATCGGTCAACCTGTCGGTCGTTGTTTCGTTCCGTTCGGTGCTGTAAACGCTGCACCGAATGGTCCGAGGGGCCGGCAACCCGCGAGGTTTTTCGGGTTCTCACGGAACCCTAACACATGGTGAGGGCCATAAAAGAGGGCTACTACTTTTGGTCGTATAGCCCTTCCACCGGCCCACTCCGGGGCCCCAGCAGTGGGATCAGAGTCACCACCAACGCGACCACGATTGCCCCTCCCATGACTGCTGCCGTATGTGCCGGATCGAAGAAAATCGAGCTCGCTGCACCCAGCGCAACAATGCCGACCCACAGGTAGATGAGCAGCACGACCCGTCGATGGGAATGACCGATCTCCAGCAGTCGGTGGTGCAGGTGCATCTTGTCGGGGCTGAAAGGGCTCAGGCCCGCGCGCGTGCGGCGGATGATGGCAAGCAGCATGTCCAGCGCGGGCACGAACATCACGGCCACCACGAGCAGAAACGGTGACAGCAGCGCGAAGACGTCGCGGGCACCGTAGGCGGTTTGCGAGATGGGGCCGGCGGCAGTTGTCGATGCGGCGGCAAGCATCAGGCCGATAAGCATGGAGCCCGAATCACCCATGAAGATTCTCGCCGTGTGGAAGTTGTGCGGCAGAAATCCTAGACAGGCACCCGCGAGCACGACGGAGATGACGGCAGGCGGGTAGAACAGCACGTCGCCGCCGTGGTCGCGCAGCAACCCAACCGAAAAGATGCAAATAGCCAGGGCCGTGATGAGACCCAGCCCGGCAGCAAGGCCGTCCAGACCGTCGACGAAGTTCATCGCATTGACGATCGCGACCGTGAGCGCGAGCGTCAGCAGGATCGATGACACCTGATCCAGCACGATGGTGCCGATGCCCCCGATCGGTATATAGAGCACGCTCCACGCCACGCCCATGGTTACGAGCACACTTGCCGCGGTGATCTGGCCGGCGAACTTCGTCAGGGCGTCCAGCCCCCACCGGTCGTCGATCAGCCCGACGACCATGATCAATCCGCCCGCGACGACCACGGCGGGCATTCCCGACGAGTAGACGAAGCCGCGGGTCAACGCCGGCAACTGGGAAGCCAGCAGAACTGCGGCCAAGACGCCGACATACATCGCGAGACCGCCCATCCGGGGAGTCGGCTGTAAATGAACGTCACGCTCGCGCGGGTACGCCACCGCGCCCCATCGTCTGGCAAGCACCCGGACCCAACCGGTGGCCAGGTAGGTGATGATCGCTGCGGTCAGACCGACCAAGGCAAGTTCGCGCAGCGGGACGCCCGCACCCTGGTCAGCGAGCGCCATCAGGTTCGACGGCAGCTGCTCAAGGGGCACTACCGTGATCATCGCTGAACCGTAATGCACAAAACCCCAGCTCAAGCCTGCATAGAGAGAGTCGTTGCCTCGATACCCAGCACGTCGGCGATGGCATCGACGGTCACCGGCCCCTGCCGTAACACGCGGGGGTGCGCACCCGTGAGATCCACGATGGTCGATGCGCTCTGCTGCTCGGCAGGCCCCCCGTCGAGGTAGACCCCGACGAGGTCGCCGAGTTGTTCGCGCGCCTGTCCGGCAGTGTTCGCCGCGGGGCGACCTGAGATGTTTGCGCTCGACACGGCCATCGGACCGACCTCCCGCAGCAGCTCGATTGCCACCGGGTGCAGCGGCATGCGCACCATGACGGTGCCATGCGCGTCTCCGAGGTCCCATTGCAGCGACGGCGCCTGGCGAACCACCAGGCTCAGCGCGCCCGGCCAGAACGCCCGGATGAGTTCGCGCGCATTGTGCGGCAACGAATAGACCAACCCCTCGATCGTGTGCCATGACCCGACCAGCACCGGAACGGGCATGTCACGGCCGCGTCCTTTGGCCGACAGCAGCGCAGCCACCGCGTCGCTATCGAAGGCGTCGGCACCGATTCCGTACACGGTGTCGGTGGGCATTACGACCAGTCGCCCACCCTTGAGGGCGCTGATCGCCGCGGTGATACCCGCAGCGCGCTGTTCGGGATCAGTGCAGTCGAATGTCTCGGTCATGCGCGATCCGCCGCCGCTTCTCGCTCGGTCACGTCAGCAGCCTCTCACCCACCGCGCACCGCGGTCACGAATCGTGGCCGACCGGCGAGGTCGTGTCGCGCTGCGATCTCGACGAAACATCCTGCGCGGGCGAAGGCTTCGACGGTAGGGCTGGACGTGCTGTCGTCGTGTTCGATAGCGCAGAGCCCGCCCGAGCGCAGCAGCCGCGCCGCCGCGCCGACGATGTGGTTCACCACCAGCATCCCATCGTCCCCGCCGAACAGCGCATGCGGCGGATCATATTGAGCCACTTCGGGTTCCAGGACTGCACCGGCGGGTATGTAGGGCGGATTAGCCACCAGCAGGTCCACGGTTCCGTCGAGTTCGCGTAACAGATCCGCTGCCCCGACGTCGGCGCGCACCAATTCAACGGACGTGTCCGCGACGTTGCGTCTCGCATACGCCAGCGCTGCGTCGGAGTCGTCGACGGCGATCACCCGGGCGCCGGGTCGGTGCTGCCACAGCGCGACCGCCAATGCAGCAGAGCCCGTACAGAGGTCCACGATCAATGGATGTTGCGATAACGGTTGGCCGAGAGCCCATTCCAGCAGGGACTCGGTCTCCGGCCGCGGAATGAACACCCCGGGGCCGACCTGCAGGGTGACCGATCCGAACGCCGCGGTGCCGGTCAGGTGCTGCAGAGGCACCCTCTCCGCACGCTTGGCGACAAGGCGTTCGTAGTGTTCGACGAAATCGGCGCCGGGTTCGGTCAGAGCGAGCCGACCGCGGTCGGTTCCGGCTACGTGAGCGGCGAGCAGTTCGGCATCAACACGCGGGGAGCCGACCCCTGCTCGGGCCAGCGCGTCCGTCGCGACGTCGATGGCCTGATTCAGCTGGTGGGTTCTCATTGCCGAGTCATTACGTGTTCTGCAGCCTTGACTGTTTGTCGGCGGCCTCGAGCGCGTCAAGAAGCGGATCCAAATCACCGCCGAGGACTTGGTCGAGGTTGTGCGCCTTGTAATTGATGCGGTGATCGGCGATCCGGTTCTCCGGAAAGTTGTAGGTCCGGATTCGCTCACTGCGGTCTACGGTGCGGATCTGGCTGGCACGGTCGGCCGAAGCGTCGGCCTGCGCCTGTTCCTCGGCCAGCGACTGCAGCCGAGCGGCCAGCACCTGCATCGCTCGGGCTTTGTTCTGCAGCTGCGAGCGCTCGTTCTGACAGGTGACCACGATGCCGGTGGGCAGATGGGTAATACGCACCGCCGAATCGGTGGTGTTTACCCCCTGCCCTCCCTTGCCCGAGGATCGGTAAACGTCGATACGCAGGTCAGACTCGTCGATCTCGACCTGCGCAATCTCCTCCGGCTCGGGGTAGACGAGAACGCCCGCAGCGGAGGTGTGCACCCGGCCCTGTGACTCAGTGACCGGCACCCGCTGCACACGGTGAACGCCGCCTTCGAACTTCAACCGTGACCAGACGCCGTCAGCGGTATCGCCCTTGCCGGCGATCGACAGCGTGGCGTCTTTATAGCCGCCCAGTTCTGAAGTCGTCTCGTCGAGAACCGTCACGTTCCAGCCGCGCCGTTCGGCATAGCGGATGTACATTCGGGCCAGATCAGCGGCGAACAGGGCTGACTCCTCACCGCCCTCGCCGGATTTGACCTCCAACACGATGTCATCGGCATCGTGCGGATCCCGGGGTGCCAGCAGATCGGTGAGCTGGGTATCAAGCTCCCGCACGGTCGAAGTCAGCTCCTCGACTTCGGCATCGAAGGAGTCATCGTCGGCCGCCAACTCGCGGGCGGCTTGCAGATCACCGCGGGCCGCCTCGAGCTTGCCGTAGGTGGCGACGATGGGCGACACCTGGGCGAAACGCCGGCCGACCTTGCGCGCAGCGGCGGGGTCGGCGTGCAGTTCGGGGTCGGCGAGGCGCCGTTCCAAATCAGCGTGCTCAGCGAGAACCGCTTCGATCGCCGGTGCGGTATCGGTCACCTCGCCTCCTTTGGCAACACACTCTGCGGGGCCCGATGGGATCCCGTACTGGCTACCCAAGAAACAGCGCCCGGCCCGCACGTAGTGCGGTTGACCGGGCGCCGATCTGCAGAGCTACTTGTCGTTGGCAGCTTTGGTTTTCGCCGTCGCTGCACCGGCCCCGGTGCGTTTGCCATAGCGCTTCTCGAACCGAGCGACGCGGCCGCCGCTGTCGAGGATCTTCTGCTTGCCGGTGTAGAACGGATGGCACTGCGAGCAGACCTCTACCGTGATCTGCCCGCTTTTCTTGGTGCTGCGAGTTACGAAGCTGCTTCCGCAACCGCACAACACCGTCGTGTCGACATAGTCAGGGTGAATACCCGATTTCATGGTTTCCTCTTCGATCGTGGGCCCCGGGTCGCCCCTCCCGTCGTGGAAGTGTCGGCGTGAACCGGAACCGAGGTGTCAGTGGTCTATTATGCCAGGTCAACTGCCAGAGTCCTAAACGCGCACACCGACGGGCCTATTCCCCGTCAGGATCCGTCCACGTCGCGGTAGTCGGGCGCGGGACCGGTCGATCGGCCCACCAGCGATCGGCCGTTTGCGAAGATAGGCGCGTGCGCGTTGGTCCTGCGGCGAAACCCGAAACCAGGTCCGTTCGTGATCGCCTGATCGACGCCGCCGAGCGCTGCCTCGCAGCAAAAGGGATTCGCGCGACCACTGTGTCCGAGGTGGCCGAGGCGGCCGGTGTCAGCCGCGGCTGGCTTTACCGACACTTCCCCGACAAGAACGAACTGTTGGGCACGGCCATCGTGCGGCTCAACGACACATTCTGGACAGAATGCCGGGTTCACCTGGATGCGGCGGCTGGGTTGGACCGTCAACTCGCCGCCGGCATGGCACTAGCGCGCCGGCAGTCCGAGACGCCGGGGGCGCTAGTGCTCAAGCTGCGGGAGGAGGAGCCCGAGGCGTTCACGGCCTGTGTCGGCGTCGGCATCCGCGGGCTTATGCCCGAGATCGCCGCGTTCTGGGTGCCCTATGTCCAGGCTGCGGTTGACCGCGGCGAGATTCATCCGAGCACGGATTGTGCCGAGGCCGCCGAGTGGATCGCGCGGGTCACGATGAGCCTGGCGACGGTAGCGGGCGAGCAGTGCGACGTCGACGACCACGAATCGGTGCTGCGTCATGCACGCCGGTACATCGTTGCGGCTCTGCGATGCGACCCGGCGATGCCCCAAGCGTGATTTCAGTCGCCGTCGTTTCCGCCGGGCGTGTTCTTCGAAACCTGCACCAGGAACTCGTAGTTGTTCTTGGTCTTGCGCAATTGGCTCATCAGTAGGTCGATGGCCTGATGCGCGTCCAGTCCGGACAGCACGCGGCGCAGCTTGTGCACCACGGCGAACTCATCGCTGGACAACAACAGCTCGTCCTTGCGGGTTCCCGACGGGTTGACGTCGACGGCCGGGAACACCCGACGCTCGGAGATCTTGCGATCCAGCTTGAGCTCCGCATTGCCGGTGCCCTTGAACTCCTCGAAGATCACCGTGTCACCCGTGGACCCGGTCTCAACCATGGCCGTGGCGATGATGGTCAGCGAGCCGCCCTCCTCGATGTTGCGGGCGGCGCCCAGGAACCGCTTCGGCGGATACAGGGCAGTCGAGTCGACGCCACCGGAGAGGATTCGGCCCGATGCCGGCGAGGCGTTGTTGTAGGCGCGGCCGAGGCGGGTGATCGAATCCA
>CAZCHU010000158.1:0-7183 GCA_964498215.1 uncultured Mycobacterium sp.
CCCGGGGTGAGACCTCGTTGTCCACAACGGCTGTGGGCGAGCGAATCCTCGGGAAGCTCTGAGCGGTTTCTGAGTCGTCTCGGCGTCGTCTCGGCGAGGTTCGTCACGCCGAGCGTGACCGGCTACGTGGGACTCGCGGGACATCGGTGGGCACGGCGGGAATCGCTACGAGCGGGAACAGTGCGCACACGGCGAAAGCCGCCGGATAGCCGGCGATGCCGATCAGGCCGCCGAACAACGGCGGCACGATACCGGCGGTGAACAACTGGCTGGTGTTCTGGGTTCCCAACGCCCGGCCGCTCCAGAACGGCCCGGCGATCTCGGCAATCGCGGTGAAGGCCAACCCATTGTCGGAGACGGTGACCACCGACGCCGCGATGATCAGCGCGATGCTCACCGAGGAGTCCAGCCAGTCGGTCAGGGCGAGCAACGCCATCGACGTGGCTGCGGCCCATGCGATGATCCGGATCGGTCGCAGGCGCGCCCCCAGCGCATCGCCAGAGCTCTTGAGCAGAGCGTCCGACCAGCGTCCGGCGACGATTCGCCCACCCGCTCCGACGATCTGGGCGAACATCACCAGTAGGCCCGCCGCCCCTGGTGACCAGCGGTGCTCGCTGATCATCCATACCAGGGTGAAAGTCCACACCAGAGCCTGCGGAACCACCAGCAGCACCGACACGAGGTGGATACGCAATAGCAGCCGAGAGTTGCGGTACGGGTTAGCCAGCTCCGCTTCTGCGGCCTCGGCGCGTGCCGGGCGCGGCGGATCGATGACGGCCACCGCGCAGATCAGTGCCGACGCCAGACATACGATCGCGGGAAAGAGCAGTGCCGCTGAGACACCGTGGTATTCGGCCACCCGCGGGATGACCAGGGCGCCGACACCGACACCCAGCGGCTGGGCAGTTTGGCGGACCCCCATCACAAGGCCGCGCTGTTCGGCTGCGAACCATCCCACGACCAGGCGGCCGCTGGCGCTGTTGCTACTGGCGGCCGCCATTCCGCCCAGAAACAGAAATGCGCTGACGGCGACCAGTGACTGCGCGGACGCGGCGGCGAAAGCGGCTGCGGCAGTGAGCGCCGAGCCCAGTGCCAAGACGATCCGCTCACCTACCCGGTCGACGACGTACCCCCAGGCGATAAGCGTCACCACCATGCCGAGGCTGGGCATGGCCGATACCAGGCCGGCCTGGGCCAGGTCGAGCCCGCGTTCGCTGTTCAAGGTGGGGATGAGAAAGGCCACACCGTTGATGAACACGTTCGCGCACAGCGTCGCCGACAGCGCGATCAACAACATCGACCAGCGCCGGGCACGGCTTATCGGCGAGGCAGACACGGCGCCATCGTCGCACAGCAATCTCATGATGCTGAATTACATTCCCGGATAATGAGATACTTTTCATATCAGTCCGCCGCGCCGTTCGGCCCGCCTAGCCCGGGCACTACGCTGGTGCGATGCGTCTCGGCCGAATCGCCAGTCCCGACGGAGTCGCCTTCGTCAGCATCGAGGGTGACCCGAGTGAAGCCATCTGCAAGGAGATCGCTGAGCATCCGTTTGGGAATCCGACATTCACCGGCCGGGCCTGGCCGCTGGCCGACGTCCGTCTGTTAGCGCCCATTCTGGCCAGCAAAGTGGTCTGTATGGGCAAGAACTACGCTGCGCACGCCGCGGAAATGGGCGGTACGGCGCCCGAGGATCCGGTGATCTTCCTCAAACCGAACACCTCGATCATCGGCCCCAATACGCCGATCCAGCTACCGGCCGATGCTCACCCGGTGCACCACGAAGGTGAGTTGGCTGCGGTGATCGGAAGGCCCTGCAAGGACGTTCCCGCATCCCGGGCCGGCGAGAACATCCTCGGCTACACCATCGCCAATGACGTGTCGGCTCGTGATCAGCAGCGCCAGGACGGTCAGTGGATGAGGGCCAAAGGTCACGACACCTTCTGTCCGGTCGGGCCCTGGATCGTCACCGATCTGGACCCCAGCGACTTGGACCTTCGCACCGAAGTGAACGGTCAGATGCGTCAGCACTCCAGTACCGCACTGATGATTCATGATGTCGGTGCGATCATCGAGTGGGTGTCGGCGGTGATGACCTTGCTTCCGGGCGATTTGATTCTCACCGGCACGCCCGAAGGAGTGGGCCCGATCGAGGAGGGGGATACCGTCAGCGTCACCGTTTCGGGAATCGGGACCCTCTCCAACCCCGTTGTGCGTAAAGGACTCAAAGGGAACAAGTGACTGACGACAGTGTTCGCGTGAGATTCTGCCCGTCACCGACCGGCACCCCGCACGTCGGCCTGGTTCGTACCGCTCTCTTCAACTGGGCGTACGCCAGGCATACCGGTGGAACGTTCGTTTTTCGTATCGAAGACACCGACGCCCAGCGCGATAGCGCCGATAGCTACGCGGCGATCCTTGATGCGCTGCGCTGGTTGGGACTGGATTGGGACGAAGGCCCCGACCTTGGTGGCCCCCACGAGCCCTACCGGCAGTCACAGCGCTTCCCGATCTACCGCGATGTTCTCGACCGGCTCGTCGCTGCGGGCGAGGTCTACGAAGCGTATTCGACGGCTGAAGAAGTTGAGGCGCGGCACCTCGCCGCGGGACGCAACCCCAAGCTTGGTTATGACAATTTCGACCGCGATCTCACCCAACAGCAGCGGGCCGATTTTCGCAGCGAGGGGCGTAAACCGATACTGCGCCTGCGGATGCCGGATGCCGACCTGTCCTGGAACGACCTGGTGCGCGGTGAGACGACGTTTCCGGCGGGCACCGTGCCGGATTTCGCGTTGACGCGCGGCAACGGAGATCCGTTGTACACCTTGGTTAATCCGGTCGACGATGCGCTGATGGGAATCACCCATGTGTTGCGAGGTGAGGACATCATGCCGTCCACCCCGCGCCAGATCGCGCTGTATCAGGCGTTGATCCGAATCGGAGTCGCCGAACAGGTGCCTCAATTCGCTCATCTGCCAAGTGTTCTCGGGGAAGGCAACAAAAAGCTTTCCAAGCGTGACCCGCAGTCGGACCTGTTCCTACATCGTGAACGTGGATTCCTTCCCGAAGGTCTGCTCAACTATCTGGCGCTGCTCGGCTGGGGTATCGCCGACGACCACGATGTGTTCAGCCTCGATGAGATGGTCGCTGCGTTTGACGTGATCAACGTCAACTCGAACCCGGCGCGCTTTGATCAAAAGAAGGCTGATGCGATCAATGCCGAGCACATCCGGATGCTGGGCCCGGACGAGTTTGCTCGGCGCTTGGCGGCCTTCTTCACCGCTCACGGGCATCACACGGGACTGACAGACACACAGTTCGCCGAGGCGGCGAACCTGGTGCAGACCCGCATCGTGGTGCTCAGCGACGCCTGGAGCCTGCTCAAATTCCTCAATGATTCTGAGTTCGCGCTCGACGAGCGGGCGGCAGCCAAGGAACTGCGCCCCGAGGCTGTTCTGGTACTCGAGGCGGCCTCGGCTGCGCTGGCAGGGCTTGAGCACTGGACGACAGCGGCGATCGAGGAGGTGTTGAAAGCGGCGCTGGTCGACAAACTCGAGCTCAAACCCCGCAAGGCATTCGGCCCGGTTCGGGTGGCGGTAACGGGTTCTTCGGTGAGTCCGCCCCTGTTCGAATCGCTGGAGCTGCTTGGTCGCGAACGTAGCCTGGACCGGCTACGGGCCGGTTGCGAGCGCGCGGTGGCAACATCGATGGAGCCGTGAGGTGGACAGTGCCTAAAGTTTGATACTGTGCACGTCGGCCCGACAGAAGGCACAATCGCGGCTCAAGCGAACTCTGTTGGGCCAGGAAATGTCCTGTGACCAGCGGTTACGGGCAGCCAATGGGGTATGGTGTAATTGGCAACACAGCGGTTTCTGGTACCGCCATTCTAGGTTCGAGTCCTGGTACCCCAGCCAGCCCTGATGATTAGGTCAGCATTCTCGGCTGAGATATGCTGGCCAACCGGAAATAGTTCTAGCCCCCGTCGTCTAGCGGCCTAGGACGCCGCCCTCTCACGGCGGTAGCGTGGGTTCGAATCCCATCGGGGGTACCCAGTCCTCAGAGTCGGCGAGTCAACGCGTCGGCGGCCGCTACCAAGTCGGCGGCCCACCGTGCGCCCGGGCGCCTACCCATCCGGTCGATCGGACCCGAGACTGACACCGCCGCGATCACGCCGCCGTGTCCGTCGCGTACCGGCGCTGACACACTGGCAACCCCCGGCTCACGTTCGGCCGCGCTCTGGGCCCAGCCCCGTTTACGTGTTTCGGCCAATGTTCGGTGGGTGAACGTCGCCGACGCTAGAACCGCTTGCTGGGTCGCGGTATCGGCGTACGCGAGCAACACCTTGGCGCCAGATCCCGCATTCATGGGTAGCCGTGCTCCCACCGGTACCGTATCGCGAAGTCCCGCAGGTGGTTCCAAGGCAGCGATGCAGATTCGTGCGGTGCCCTCGCGCCGATAGAGCTGCACGCTTTCCCCGGTGAGCTCGCGTAGCCGTGGCAGCACGGCGGCGCCGGCGGACAGTAGTGGATCTCGGATGTGTCCGGCGAGCTCGGTGACGGCAGGGCCGAGGCGCCATTGTCCGTCGCCGTCGCGGGTCAGTAGCCGGTGCACTTCCAGGCCGACGGCGAGCCGGTGCGCAGTGGCGCGGGGGAGATTGGTGCGTTCGCAGAGATCCGCCAGACCGCACGGGGACTGGGCCACCGCGTGCAGCACCGTCACGGCTTTGTCGAGCACGCCGATACCGCTATCCTGTCCCACAAGGAGATACTAGCGTCCCAGATTGTGAGATCGTCGAAATGGCTATCGCGAACCAGCCCCGCACACTCGCCGAGAAGGTGTGGAGCGATCACGTCGTCGTCCCTGGAGCCGGCCAGGGGGTCTCGCGTGATCCCGATCTGATCTACATCGACCTACACCTCGTCCACGAGGTCACCAGTCCGCAGGCATTCGAGGGTCTACGGATGGCCGGGCGCGCCGTCCACCGGCCGGACCTGACGATCGCTACCGAGGACCACAACGTCCCCACGGTAGATATCGACCAGCCGATCGCCGATGTGATCTCGCGAACCCAGGTGGAGACGCTTCGTCGCAACTGCGAAGAGTTCGGTATCAGGTTGCACCCGATGGGCGACATCGAGCAGGGCATCGTGCACATCATCGGGCCGCAGCTGGGCCTGACCCAACCGGGTATGACCGTCGTGTGCGGTGACAGCCACACCTCGACCCATGGCGCATTCGGCGCGCTGGCGATGGGTATCGGCACCTCCGAGGTCGAGCATGTGCTCGCCACCCAGACGTTGTCCCTGAGGCCGTTCAAGACGATGGCCGTCAATGTCGATGGCGTTCTGCCGGCCGGGGTGAGTGCCAAGGACGTCATTCTCGCCGTAATCGCCAAGATCGGCACCGGTGGGGGTCAGGGGCATGTGATCGAATACCGCGGCAGCGCCATCGAATCACTGTCGATGGAGGGCCGGATGACCATCTGCAACATGAGCATCGAGGCGGGCGCTCGTGCCGGAATGGTCGCGCCTGACGACACGACGTTCGAGTTCCTGCGTGGCCGGCCGCACGCGCCCAAGGGGGCCGACTGGGACGCCGCTGTCGCCGAGTGGAGCCTGTTGCGCAGCGACGAGGGCGCCGAATTCGATACTGAGGTCTATATTGACGCATCGACGCTGAGTCCGTTCGTGACGTGGGGGACCAACCCGGGTCAGGGCGTTCCACTCGCCGATTCGGTCCCCGACCCTGAGCTGATGGTCGACGAGGGCGAACGTCAGGCCGCCGAAAAGGCATTGGCCTACATGGACCTTCGTGCCGGCACGGCTATGCGCGAGATCCCGGTGGATACGGTTTTCGTCGGATCCTGCACCAACGGGCGGATCGAGGATCTGCGGGTGGTCGCCGATGTCCTGCGCGGCCGCAGAGTGTCCGAGGGAGTCCGGATGCTGATCGTCCCTGGCTCGATGCGCGTGCGTGCCCAGGCGGAATCCGAGGGGTTGGGCGAGATCTTCACGGCTGCGGGCGCGCAATGGCGACAGGCCGGCTGTTCGATGTGCCTGGGAATGAACCCCGATCAACTCGCGCCCGGCCAACGCTGCGCATCGACGTCGAACCGGAATTTCGAGGGCAGGCAGGGAAAGGGTGGCCGCACCCACCTGGTGTCGCCCGCGGTGGCGGCGGCGACTGCGATCCGCGGCAGGCTCTCATCCCCGGCAGACCTACCTGACAGGAGACTGTGATGGAAGCCTTTCGCGAACACACCGGGATCGGCGTGCCGCTGCGCCGATCCAATGTCGATACCGATCAGATCATTCCTGCGGTCTATTTGAAGCGTGTGACCCGAACGGGATTCGAGGATGGCCTGTTCGCGGCGTGGCGATCCGATCCATCCTTCGTCCTTAATCTACAGCCGTTTGACCGTGGCTCCGTCTTGGTGGCCGGACCGGATTTCGGGACTGGTTCTTCTCGCGAACATGCGGTTTGGGCGCTCATGGACTTCGGTTTCCGGGTGGTGATCTCGTCGCGCTTCGCCGATATCTTCCGTGGCAACGCGGGGAAGGCGGGGCTGCTGGCGGCAGAAGTGGCACAGGATGACGTGGAATTGTTGTGGAAACTGATCGAGCAGCAACCCGGCATGGAAATCACTGTGAATCTTGAGGATCGGACTGTCGCCGCGGGAACGGTCATGGTGCCGTTCAACATTGATGACTATACGGCGTGGCGGCTGCTCGAAGGACTTGACGATATAGGTCTTACGCTGCGAAAACTCGATCAGATCGAGGAGTTCGAGGGTCGTAGGCCCGACTGGAAACCGCGCACCTTGCCAGCCTGAAAAGCTAGGGCGGCGATCGAAATCGCCCCGGCCCGACCCGGTTTTCACGGCGCCCGGCAGGAGGCTAAGGGCGGCAACCGGATTGAAAATTTCTCGGCGGTATAGCCTGAAATTATGCGTGGCTCTTGGAAATCAGTGGGGAATGGGTTTACCGTGTCCCCTAGTCGGTTCAAAGAGGACCACTGGTATTCGGAGGTTTTGCATGAATAAAGCAGAGCTCATCGACGTACTCACGGAGAAATTGGGCTCGGATCGTCGGCAAGCAACTGCGGCGGTTGAGAATGTCGTTGACACCATCGTGCGCGCGGTTCACCGGGGTGAGAGCGTGACGATCACCGGCTTCGGCGT
>CAZCHU010000159.1:0-5403 GCA_964498215.1 uncultured Mycobacterium sp.
GAATCGGCTGAGCCCAACGTTTCGCCCCTGATCTTCCCCGCGGTCGGCACGCTCCCGGTAGGTTGGCGGCAGATCGAGCGGGGCTGTAATCGGAGGAGATCGATCATCACTGGGTGGCCTGAGGCCGTCGCACAGGCGCAGCGGATTCGCCGCGACCTGCACCGCCGCCCCGAGACCGCCTGGGCGGAGCACGCGACCGCCGCAACTGTCCGCGAGATCCTCGACACCGTCGGCATCGCCCACCGCGACTGCGCGGGTACCGGCACTGTGGGCACCCTTGCGCCGAACGCACCCGGCCGGCACGTGGCTTTGCGCGCCGACCTGGATGCCATGCCGATCACCGAGGAGACCGGCCTGCCCTACGCCTCGGAAAACGACGCCGTGATGCACGCCTGCGGCCACGACGGACACACCGCCACGCTGCTCGCGGTGGCAGGCTGGCTCAAGGCCCACGAGGACGCCCTGCCCGGGCCGGTGACCCTGCTGTTTCAACCCGCCGAGGAGGGCGGGCACGGTGCTGCTCGGATGATCGAGGACGGCTGTCTGAACGCACCCCGGCCGGTGGATGTGGTCTTCGGCTGGCACAACTGGCCGGGGCTGCATTTGGGCCAAGCGGTCTGCCCGGACGGTGCGGTGATGGCCGCCAACGGCACCTTCCGGGTGGAGTTGTGCGGGCGTGGTGGGCACGCCTCGCAGCCGGAGGCCACCCGCGACCCGGTGCTCGCCGCGGCGGCGGTCACCGTCGCTCTGCAACAGGTGGTGGCGCGCCGACTCGCCCCGCAGCAGGCCGCTGTGCTTGCTGTCACCTCCCTCGAGGCCGCGTCGGCGGCCACCGTCACTCCCGACGTGGCCGCCCTGGCCGGCAGCATCCGGGTGCCGGACCGCGAAGCCCGCGACAAGGTGTTCGCCGCGATCTCCCAGATCGCCACGGCCACCGCGGCCGCACACCAGGTGACCGCGACAGTGCACACCTACCCCCGCTACGACGCCACCGTGAACCACCCCGTTCCGGCCGCCGAAATGCGAGAGTCCCTGACCGGGGTGTTCGGCGCCGATTGGGCCCAGCACACGGTCCAAGCGCCGGTGATGGCCTCGGAGGATTTCAGCTACTACCTGCAGCAGGTGCCGGGTGCCTTCGCGCTGATCGGCGGCGGGCCCGCAGACGCGGCGCCGTTACACAACGCCCGCTACGACTTCGACGACGCGCTTATCGACCCGGTCGGTCGGCTGTTGATCGACCTGGCCGGCGCCCCGGTGCCGGTCATCAAGGGGCCCGGGTAGGGACAACCACCGCAAGAAGGAGACAGATGGACACCACCGCGTTCGAGAACTACGAGTCTGAAGTCCGCGCGTACAGCCGGGCCTTTCCCACCGTGTTCGCCTCGGCATCCAATGCCCGGATCCTCGACGAGGATGGCCGCTCCTATATCGACTTCTTCGCCGGCGCAGGTGTTTTGAACTTCGGGCATAACGACCCGCGGATGAAACAGGCCATGATCGAGTTCCTACAGGCCGACGGCATTGCGCACAGCCTGGACTTGTCCACCACCACCAAGCGGGACTTCCTCACCCGCTTCCACGACGTGATCCTGGCGCCGCGGGGCATGAACCACCGGATTCAGTTCACCGGCCCGACCGGAACCAACGCGGTGGAGGCAGCACTCAAGCTCGCGCGGCTGGTGACTGGCCGGCGGGAGGTGGTGGCGTTCAGTCACGGCTTCCACGGCATGACGCTGGGCTCGCTGGCCGCCACCGGCAACGACGCCTTCCGCCGCTGGGCCGGCGTGCCGCTGCGCGACGTGGTGCGGCTGCCGTTCGAGACCGCACCCGGAGGCAAGAACGCGCTCGCCGACTACGCTGCCGCCCTGGCGGACGGCTCCAGCGGGCTAACGCCGCCGGCGGCGTTCCTCGTGGAGGTAGTGCAGGCCGAGGGCGGGGTGAACGTGGCCAGCGGCGATTGGCTGCATCAGCTGGAGGATCTCGCCCATGAGACAGGCGCGCTGTTCATCATCGACGACATCCAGGCCGGGGTCGGGCGCACAGGCAGCTATTTCAGCTTCGACGGCATGGGTCTGGACCCCGACGTGATCTGTCTGGCCAAGGGGCTCGGCGGCTATGGCACCCCGATCGCGGTCTGCCTCAACAAACCCGAGCATGACGCGCACTGGGGGCCGGGCGCGCACACCGGCACCTTCCGCGGGCAGGGGTTGTCGATGGTGGCCGGCACCGCGGCGCTGGACTACTTCACCGACGACACCCTGATGTCCGCGGTCACGACCAAGGGCGAGAGGATGCGCGCGGCGCTGGCCTCGATTGCCGCCGAGCACCCCGACCGCAACTGGGAGGTGCGCGGCCGCGGCATGATGCAGGGCCTGGACGTCGCCAGCGGGGCTCTGGCAAAGCAGGTGCAGGCCACCTGCTTCGAGAACGGGTTGCTGATCGGGCCGTGCGGTACGGAGGGCCGGGTGCTCAAAGTACTTCCGCCGCTGACCATCCCCGACGACGACCTCGCGCAAGGGTTGGACACGCTGGCCGGGGCGCTGGCGGGGGCCGTGGCATGAGGGCCCGCGACGACATGACGTTCGAACCCGCCGAATACGAGCGACGCCTCACCGAGTTGCGGGAGCGGATGACGCGGCGGCAGCTCGACGCGGTGGTGATCACCGATCCGGAAAACCTGATGTACCTCACCGACTATCAGACCACCGGCTACTCCTTCTTCCAGGCGCTGTTGGTGCCTCTCGACGCCGAGCCGGTGATGATCACCCGCGAAATGGAAGAGTCCAACGTGATCGCTCGGACCTGGGTGGAGCAAACCCGGCCCTACCCCGACACCGGCGACGCCATCCAGGAGCTGGTGCTCACCCTCAAGCATTCCGGGCTGGGGGACAAGCGGGTGGGATACGAGCGCAACAGCTACTTCTTCCCCGCCTACCAGCAGGACCGGGTGCACACCTCGTTTCAGCACGGAACGCTGATGGACTGCTTCGGCATCGTGGAGGCTGGCCGGGCCCGCAAGTCCGACGCGGAGATCGCGGTGATGCGCCGCGCCGCGCGTGCCGCGCAGGCCGGGATGGCCGCCGGGCTGGCCGCAGCGGTTTCGGGGAACACCGAGAACGAGGTGGCGGCTGAGATCAGCGCGGCGATGTTCCGCGCCGGCGGGGAGTTTCCCGCGGTGATGCCCTATGTCGCGTCGGGGCCGCGGACGATGATCGGGCACGCCACCTGGGAGGGACGCACCATCGAGCCCGGCGAGCACGTCTTCTTGGAGGTCGGCGGGTGCTATCGGCGTTACCACACCGCCCTGATGCGTACCGCGGTCAACGGGGAGCTGAGTACGTCGATGTTGGCTGCGCAGGAGCGGATGAAACTGGCGCTGGCTGAGCTGCGCTCACTGATGGGGCCGGGGATGACGGTGTCCGACGCCGACTCGGTGGTGCGGCGCATCATCTCCGACAACACCGTGGGAGCGCGGCTGATCACCCGGTCGGGCTACTCCATCGGGATCGCGTTCCCGCCGTCGTGGGATGAGGGCTACATCCTGAGTCTGAACCCCGGGGACTTCACCGCCCTGGAGCCGGGCATGACGTTTCACGTCATCCCGTGGATGTGGGGCGTGGACGGCGACAAGACCGTCGGCATCTCCGAAACGCTGCGGATCACCGAGAACGGCTGCGAGTCGTTCTTCGATCTGGACGAGGACTTCACCGTGCACGACGATCACGGTGCGGGGTCCGCGCGGCCGTCCGTACCAGCCGCGTCGCCGGCCACCGAGGATGCCGGCCCTGCCGACTCGAAGGAGGCCAAGTGAGCACCCCCGGTACCCTGACCGCAACCGACCCGACCACCGGCGCGGTGATCCGCGAGGTACCCGTGGCGACCGATGCCCAGATCGAGGCAACGCTGGCCAGAGCTGCTTCGGCGTTCGGTTCCTGGCGGCGCACCTCGTTTACCGAGCGGTCCACGCTGCTGCACGCGGTGGCCGCCGAATTGCGTTCCCGCAGCGCGGACTTCGCGATGTTGATGACCGAGGAAATGGGAAAGCCGATCGGCGAGGCCCACGGCGAGGTGGAGAAGGCGGCGTGGGCGGCCGAGCACTACGCAGAGTTCGGAGCCGCCTATCTCGCCGCCGAGAACGTCGAATCCGACGCAACGCGCAGCTACGTGCAGTACCTGCCGATCGGGCCGGTACTCGGCGTACTGCCGTGGAATGCGCCGTTCTGGTTGGCCTTTCGCTTCTGCGCGCCGGCGATCATGGCCGGCAACACCGCCGTGATGAAACCCGACCCGCACGTACCGGGCTGCGGGGCGGCGATCGCCGAGGCCTTCGCCGCGGCCGGCGCGCCCGACGGGGTGTTCCAGACGCTGGAGGTGGCCACCGCCGATGTCGAGGCGGTGATCCGGGACCCGCGGATCGCGGCGGTGTCATTCACCGGGTCGGACCGGGCAGGGGCGGCGGTGGCCGCGGTGGCGGCCAGTGAAATCAAGCCCGCGGTGCTGGAATTGGGCGGCTCAGATCCGTGCCTGGTACTCGCCGACGCCGACCTGAATGCTGCCGCTGAGGTGATCACACTGTCGCGGATCATCAACGCTGGCCAGTCCTGCATCGCCGCCAAGCGGATCATCGTCGAGCGCAGCGTGCACGACGAATTCGTCGTCCTGCTGCGGGATCGGCTGGCCGCGCTTCGGGTGGGCGACCCGCGAGACGAGACAGTGCAGGTGGGGCCGATCGCCCGCGCCGACCTGCGCGACAACCTGCACCGGCAGGTGACCGAGACCGTCGCCGCGGGTGCGACGTGTCTGCTGGGCGGGGAGCTGCCGGCCGGGCCCGGCTTCTTCTACCCGGTAACGCTGCTGACCGGGGTGACGCCGGGGATGACGGCGTGCACCGAGGAGACCTTCGGACCCGTCGCGGCGGTGCTCGCCGCCGACGACGCCGAGCACGCGCTGAGGATCGCCAACGACACCCGCTACGGGCTGGCCGCCAGCGTGTGGACGTCTCCCGAGCGCGGCGAGGCGATGGCCCGCGAGCTGCAGGCCGGACAGGTTGCGGTCAACGGGATCGTCAAGACCGACCCGCGGCTGCCCAGCGGCGGGGTGAAACGATCAGGCTACGGCCGCGAACTGGGCCGGCACGGGATCCACGAATTCGTCAACGCCCAGCAGGTGTGGGTGGGACCGAAGCGGGGGTGAGGTGGGAAGTCCCTACCAAGAATGCGCCGGCGGTCCGGTCAACCCTTCATCGGGAGAGTTCCGCGAGGTGCGTGCTGATCGCGGCGCGCATGGCCGCGGGCGGGTCGAGTGGTGAATCGGAAAGCGCGTGCAGGGCCAGGCCGTCGATCAGTGCGTGCAGGCGCACGGTTTCGACCTCAAGGTCGCGACCTTCTGACATGAGATTGGCGG
>CAZCHU010000159.1:5503-7061 GCA_964498215.1 uncultured Mycobacterium sp.
CGCAGGAGTATTTGCCACATGGCAGCCAGGAGCTCGCGTCGCCGTTGGTCGTGATCGACCGCTTTCGGCAAGGGTCACTCCGTTCTAGCCAGCGGCCGCGGTAAACAGTCTGGTTTCACTGCAGCACGTTTGATACGGTGTACTTTTTAAAGGCACTGTCAATGCTCCTAGCCCATTGTGCCTGGAACGCTGATCGGTGTTGGACGTAGCGGACCACTATCGGAGGCGTCATGGAGTCGGCTGGGTTGGGTGCACGTGTAGGTTCGGCGGCGTTTGCGGTGGGTCTGGGTCTGGCGGTTGCCACTAGCCCGGGCACCGCGGTGGCCGATGACTCGGATTCCGGTTCGTCGACTCAGTCCTCGGAATCGGTCTCGACGTCCGACTCGGAATCGGATTCGCCGTCGAATTCAGGGTCGGCGGGGTCCACGACGGCGACCTCCACGGTGACAGAGGTGGACGCCGAGACAGATGAAGACGGCGTCGGCTCTGTGCAGGATGCCGATTCGCCGTTAGACGGCGATTCGCCGCCGGACGAAGATTCGCCGTTGGACGTCGAGGCGGCGGACGAGGCGGACACGTTGGAGGATGCCACGTCGGTTGTCCCTGGTGACGAGCCGGTCGAGCCGAATCCCGTAGTGGACGACCCTGCAGCCGAATCAGAACCGGCAGCCGAATCGGAGGTGTTTGAGCCCTCGGACGAGCCCGGGTCTGCCCCGTCGGATTCGGTCGAGTCGAATCCGGTGGAGACCGCTGTCTCCGACACCACGTCAGACGACGACGGTGCAGTCGACTCCACCGCCCCCGAAGTCGTGGTTTCCGCGACAGACGAGGACGAGCCTGCGCGTGACGGCGCGGATGAAGCTGCGATCGCCGCGCAGTTCGACCTCGAAGACCCCGTGGATACGGTGCCGGAATCGAGGGGTTCAGTCGAGGAGGCCGTCATCCCCGCCGATGTGGTGGCCTCGCAAAAGCGGACCGCGGCATTAGCTGTGGAGCCGCCGGCCGTTGAGACCAAGCCGACCGGGTTCTTGTCAGGGTTGTTGGCGGTGCTGGGGATTGGGCCGTCGGCGGCCGGGGCCGATGACCCGATGACGCCGTCGCTGTTCATCACGGCGATGCTCGACGTGATTCGTCGCGAGTTGGACAGGCTGTTCAACAACCAGGCACCGAGCGCCGCGGCGGTGCAGACCGAACTGACCGGCGAGGGACCGGTGACCGGGTCCTTGGAAGTCTCTGATCCGGAAGGAGACCCGGTCAAGTACACCCTGACCCAGGGGCCGGCCCGGGGCACCGCAGCTGTCGATGCCTCCGGAAAATTCACCTACACCCCGGACGCGGACCTGGCCGCCACGGGGGGAACGGACACGTTCGTCGTCCAGGCACGCGATGTGGGCTTCCGCTTGAATATATTCAGCCCCAGGACAACCGAGGTGCCGGTGACTGTCACGGTCGCCCCGTCGGTGGCTCCCGCTGTGGCGAGTTCCGATTCTGGTACGGAGGCGGACTCAACCACCCAGACCACGCAAACGGCCGCGCTGGCTGGTGCCTCCGCGTTGGC
>CAZCHU010000160.1:0-2792 GCA_964498215.1 uncultured Mycobacterium sp.
GTGGAACCGACCCAGCTGCAGCCCGACAACGAGCTCGAGACGGCGCGAACCGTGCCGTTCGTCGCGCTCGGCTGGGGGGCGTTGACGGTGTGGGCCGCCTACGAGGCGGCCCAGGACGGTTGGCGTCCCCTCTGGATCTTCCCCGCGTTGGTCACGCTGATGGGCGCGGGGCTGTTGGTCCTCATCTATGTCAGCATCGAGGGCCTCCGTCAGGCCCGGGCGCTCAAGAAGGTGACGACAACCCTGGACCGACCGTTCCTGACGATTGGTGAGCCGGCCCGCCTGAGCATCGAGACCGGGGCGGACCCGGCCTCCCCGGTGGTTGCCGACGTCCACATCGAGGGCCGCGAGTACACCCGCACCTTCAAGGGCAGGAACGTAGCCGCCAACACCGGGGGTGGATGGCAGGTCAAAGAGCGGCTCGTGCACCGGACCCGCGCGTGCGGCGCCGCAGCCCCGGAAGGCGCGCGGTTGGACAATCTGTCGTTCGTGGTGCCCACCGACATCCATCCCTCTGTGTCCGACAAGCCCCACGGCATCGACTGGACCCTACGGATACGGATCAGGGCAGGCCGGGCGCCCGTCTGGGATGCGAAATACGACGTACGTATTCGCGGCCGCAACGGATCCGGGGTCAGTCTGGATTCCAAACGGCAAGAGTTCCAGATCCCTGAGATTGCGAACAAGAGCCTGCCGAAGCTAACGGTCGGCGGTGTCTAACCAATGACGCGCGTTCCCAGTTCGCGGGCATAGTGGGTTAGGACGTCGTCGCCGATCGGTTCGCGTTGGGCGTGCAGGAGCACCGACTTCTCCGGGGCGGGGTGTTCCAGGATCACGCCGTGGACGCGCAGGTTGGGCGTGAGTTCGTTGCCCCGCGCAATGTAGGCGTGCGCCCGGGCGACCCCGGTGAATGCCACCAGGGGCTCCTGCCAGGTTCGCGACCGCCCGTAGCGGCCGTCGTGGACCACGACGTGATCACGATGCCAGGTCGCCGACCACGACATCGCCGCCCGCCGATGTGCAACCCACGCGGCGAGGCCACCGAGAGCGGCGATACCGGCGGCGATGAGCGCCAGCAGCCACAACTGCTCGGCGACCGCGACGACGAGAAACAGCAGGACCAGGACGGCCAACAGCCACGTCAACGCGTTCTTGGCGCCGTCGCGGCTACCGGGCTGCAGGATTACCTGGGTGTGCGGGCGCCTACCCAGGTCGGTGTGCAACGGCACGGCCAGGGTGATCGGGTCCCGAAGCAGCGCGCGTTTCAGCCGCCACCAGCGCTCAGGTGCCGACATCAGCGAGCCACGAAGAAACGCGTGCCCAGGGGCCCGGTTTAGGGCTGGGTGTATCCGGGCGGGTTGGCGCCTTCGACCCAGAAGTCGACACCCAGGTCCGATCCTGGGATGCAGTCGTAGATCGACAGGTCGGTCACGCCGGCCTCCAGCAGTACGTCCTCGCACAGCAGGGTGTTGCCGGTGAAGCTGGCGGGTTTGGTCAGTACCGCGTAGGCGGCGTCGGCATACACCTCGGGTTTGCGGGACCGGGCCATCGACTCGTCACCGCCGAGGAGATTCTGCACTGCGGCGGTGGCCACCATGGTCCGCGGCCACAGGGTATTGGAGGCAATGCCCGCCTCGCGCATCTCTTCGGCGATTCCTAAGGCGCACAACGTCATACCGAACTTTGCCATCATGTACGGGGTGGGGCGCAACCACTTGGACTCCAGCAGGATGGGTGGCGACAACGTCAGAATATGGGGGTTGTCCCGGCCCTTCATGTGCGGGATGCAGGACTGCGACACGGCATAGGTGCCGCGCACCTGAATGCCGTTCATCAAGTCGAAACGCTTGAGTGGCACCTCTTCGATCGAGCCCAGATTGATCGCCGAGGCGTTGTTCACGCAGATGTCGATCCCGCCGAACTGTTCGACGGTCTTGGCGACGGCTGCGGCCACCGAATCGCCGTCTCGGATGTCGCCGACGATCGGCAGCGCCTGCCCACCGACCTCCTCGATCTCCTTGGCCGCCGTGTACACCGTGCCGGGCAGTTTCGGATGCGGCTCGGCCGTCTTGGCGATCAGCGCGATGTTGGCGCCGTCGGCGGCGACTCTCTTGGCGATCGCAAGGCCGATACCGCGGCTGGCGCCCGAGATGAACATGGTTTTTCCGGCGAGTGACATGGGAGCCAGCATATTCGCGTCAAGCGGCGCGGATGTGCGCGGTCACCGCCTCGGTGAGAGTGATCAGATCCGACGGCGCCAGCGAGACATCCCAGCCACGTTTGCCCGCGCTGCAAAGCACCCGATCCCAGCGTAGGGCAGAGGAGTCGATGACGGTGGGCAGCAATCTGCGCTGGCCCAGCGGGGAGATACCGCCGACGACGTATCCGGTGCAACGTTGGGCGTCGGACGGGTCGGCCAGGGTGGCCTTGGGGACGTGCAGCGCAGCCGCTGCGGCTTTCAGCGATAGCTTCGACGGCACCGGAAGCACGGTGACCCCAAACCCCTGGGGCAGCGCGATGATCAGAGTCTTGAAGATCTGATCCGGGACGATCCCGGTGCCTTGAGTGAGCTCCTGTACCGCCTCCGCGCCGAACGAATCGCGGTGGCGGTCATGCTGGTACCGCATCACGGTATGCGGGGTCCCCGCTGCCAGAAGGATGGCGATTGCCGATGTTGCGCCCCGGGCCACGGGCACACCCTAGAGCCTGTCGTATCGTCACCGCGGCCCCGATCGCCAGGTGATCTTGGCGGGTGCGTCGGTTCCCGCGCGGGCCAGGTGCCGGTAGGACCG
>CAZCHU010000160.1:2892-7029 GCA_964498215.1 uncultured Mycobacterium sp.
CAGATCGCTGGACTCGATACCGTCGGCCACGATCGGGGGGCCGCCCGCAAGATCGAGCAGATACCGCGCCGGCAGACGCTCGGCGGATGTGGGCAGGCGCAACGGGCCGAGGGTGGGGCACCGGTACGACGCGACGACACCCCGATGCAGCGAGGCCTCCAGCTCCGGCATGACACCGCTGATCCGGGCCTGCAGCAGCATCCCGCCGGGGTCGACCGGCGAATCACGCCATTCGATGAACTCGTCGCGAGTCTGCACCCGAGGCAGTTTCGATAGCTGCAACTCTTCGGTTGCTGCCACGGCGAGAAACCCGCCGATGGCCAGATACATCGTGACGATGGCGGCGAACACGAGCGCTAGCGTGTGCCTGTCGTGCTTGCTGACGAGTTGGGGCAGGCTGCGGCCAACGAGCAGGACCGCCAGGATCGACAGCAGGACCGTTGCGGTGAATATCCGTGCGGCCTTCCAGAAGAGCTCTGGTGCGTAGTCGCCGGTGAGCAGCATCGCCAGGGCCAGTGCGATTGCCGTGCCGACGACCAGCCCGCACAGCCGCAGCACCCGATGCCGCCAGCGGTAGCTCAGCCCACCGGCGATCAGCGCGATCGCAGTCCACGCGAGGATCAGGTTCACGCCCGGGACCTGCGGATGGCCGCGCGGCACCGCATTCCGAGATCGACGAACGCGTCGAGTTGCTCCACGGAACGCAACACGTTGGTGCGCACCCGAACGCAGACACCTGCGTCATTGACCGATACCACGGGATGTTCCCGCTCCTTCGGATAAGCCTCGCACCAACGGCTGACAGCCTCGGCAACATCGGTGAGCGGGCCGGTATCGCCGTACCCCTCGGTCGCGAACACCAATAGCCGTTGGTCCGTCGATTCCACCTCGCGAAGAGGCCGGCCGCCGCTTACCCGGTCGATACCTAGCCACCGCGTCATCAGTGCCGTAGCCGATCCGACCAGTTCGGCAGCTAATTTCCGCAGCTCCGGGCGGGGCGCGGGGCCGGCAATCAACGCCGCTTCCTGCACGGCGGGCGTGGGAGCGGTCCACACGGTCGTGACGATGCGTGAGCTCGGCGGCGACATCTGAGGGGCGTACGAACGTGTCATCTCGATGGTCCAGTCGGCCCCGGTGGGGAACACGGAGGTGGTTTCACCGTGGCGGGACAGCTGCCACCCGCGCTGGGTGAGTGCCGAACGGAACAGTGCGCGCCGCCGCAGCGTCCACCACAACAGCGCCGCAGCGAGCATCGCGGTGCCGGCGATGACAACGAGAGCGTTGAACAGATTCATGGCGAGGCCAGTATTCCCGACGCGCACACCGCGGGGGCAAGTCGCCGGGGAACAACGCGCACCTTCGGCGCTGTTATTGGCGACAGTTGTGGTGCGGTTATCGCGCCAACCGAGGGTTGTCGGTGGCAACCTCTAGGATCGGCGGAAGGGAATGATGGTGCCAGCGTTGGCCACGGAGGCTCCGCTTCGTCCGGTCACTGTGCCGGACCTGGCTGGCGGCGCCGCTACAGAAGGGACGGTGTTCCCCACGATGACCGACGCCGACGGGGTGGCTGCCGATGCGCCTCTAGACAAGGATGCGCCTCCAGACACGAAGGACCCGAGCCCCCCTGTTGCCGAGTCGGCGTCCGATGCACAGCCTGATTCGGGTCCTGAGGAAACCGATGCCGAGCTGACCGCCCGCTTCGAACGTGACGCGATACCGCTGCTCGACCAGCTCTACGGCGGTGCGCTGCGGATGACCCGCAATCCCGCCGACGCTGAGGATCTGCTGCAGGAAACCATGGTCAAGGCCTACGCGGGATTCCGCTCCTTCCGTGCGGGGACGAACCTCAAGGCCTGGCTGTACCGCATATTGACCAATACCTACATCAATAGCTACCGCAAGAAGCAGCGCCGGCCAGCGGAGTATCCGACCGACGAGATCACCGACTGGCAGCTGGCGGCCAGTGCCGAACACTCCTCGACCGGGCTGCGGTCGGCCGAGGTCGAGGCGCTGGAGTCGATGCCGGACAGCGAGATCAAGGAAGCACTGCAGGCGCTGCCCGAAGAATTCCGCATGGCGGTGTATTACGCCGACGTCGAGGGATTCCCCTACAAGGAGATCGCCGAAATCATGGACACGCCGATCGGGACGGTGATGTCGCGGCTGCACCGTGGCAGACGCCAACTACGCGAATCGTTGGTCGAGGTGGCCCGTTCGCGCGGCTTCCTGCGCGGTGAGCAGTCCGACGCGCCGGAGGAGGTCTCGTCATGAGCCAGGACGAGCGCTGGACCCCGCCGGTGGGTCCCGTCGACCCGGATCACCCCGAGTGCGCCTCGGTCATCGCCGAGGTGTGGATGCTTCTCGACGGCGAATGCACGGTCGAGAATCGCAACAAGCTGCGCCAGCACCTCGAGGACTGCCCGACGTGCCTGCGGTACTACGGCGTCGAAGAAAGAATCAAAGCCTTGATCGCCACCAAGTGCAGCGGCGAGCACGCCCCGGAGAGGCTGCGTGAGCGGCTGCGGATCGAGATCAGCCGCACCACGATCATTCGGCGCGGTTAGCGCACCGACTTCGAACCGGCGTTCGGCCGCTTTCCGTGGTTGGCTTTGGAGTGCTTGCGGTCGCGCTTCTTGCGGCCTCGCTTGGCCATGATGTTCCTCCGGGTGATCAGCGGTAGTTCGGCCCACATTCCGCGGGCGCATGTAGGCCATTCTCGCACGGCCCGCTGACAGGTTCGCCTGGCCGGGGTGTGGTTCGATAGACCCTGATAGCTGTAGCGGTGACTGGAGTGGGGTGGAGATGGCCGAGGATGTTCGCGCGGAGATCGTGGCCAGTGTGCTTGAGGTCGTGGTCCACGAGGGCGATCAGATCGCCGAAGGCGACACCCTGGTGCTGCTCGAGTCGATGAAAATGGAGATCCCGGTGCTCGCCGAGGTCGCCGGCACGGTCAGCAAGGTGAACGTATCCGTTGGAGACGTCATTCAGGCCGGCGATCTCATCGCGGTCATCAGCTAACGTCCGGCCCGATGCCAACGCTCCGAACGCAGTAGGCCATGTCCACCCTCGGTGACCTGCTGGCCGAACACACCGTCCTACCCGGCAGCGCCGTCGATCATCTGCACGCTGTAGTGGGTGAATGGCAACTGCTGGCCGATCTCTCGTTCGCCGACTACCTGTTGTGGGTGCGCCGCGACGATCGCAGCGTCGTCTGCGTGGCACAGGTAAGGCCCAACACCGCGCCGACCGCGCTGCTGGCCGACGCCGTGGGGACACTGACTGACGCCGATGACGTTCCGACCGTGGACGCGGCCTTTTGCTCCGGCGTGATCGGTCACGCCGCTGTGGAGGGCCGATTCAGCTCACCTGGCCTGAAGGTCGAGGCTGTGCCGGTGCGGCACGGCAGTGGCGTTGTGGCTGTGCTCACCCGCCAGACGTCGCTGGCGCCGCGCCAGGCAAGCCCGCTGGAGATTGCCTACGTCGACTGTGCCGGCGACCTGCATCAGATGTTGTCCGAGGGCACCTTTCCCAATGTCGGTGATCTTGCGATGTCCCGATCAAGCCCCCGGGTGGGCGACGGCTTCATCCGGCTCGACGGCACCGGCGTGGTCACCTTCGCAAGTCCGAACGCGATCTCGGCATATCACCGCATGGGGCTGTCCGCGGATTTGGAAGGCCAGAATCTGATCAGCGTGACCCGCCCGCTGATCTCTGATCCCTTTGAGGCCCAGGAACTGGCCCACCATATCCGCGATTCGCTGGCCGGCGGGTCCAGCATGCGGATAGAGGTCGACGCTGGCGGCGCGGCTGTTCTGGTGCGCACGCTGCCACTGGTCGTGCACGGCGCCCCAGTGGGCGCCGCAGTGCTCATCCGCGATGTCACCGAGATCAAGCGCCGCGACCGGGCACTGCTGTCGAAGGACGCCACGATCCGTGAAATACATCACAGGGTCAAGAACAACCTGCAGACGGTTGCGGCGCTGCTGCGTCTACAAGCGCGCCGCACCAGCAACGTCGAGGGCCGCGAGGCGCTGATCGAATCGGTGCGCCGGGTGTCTTCCATCGCGCTGGTGCACGATGCGCTGTCGATGTCGGTGGACGAGGAGGTCAACCTCGACGCGGTCATCGACCGGATCC
>CAZCHU010000161.1:0-6917 GCA_964498215.1 uncultured Mycobacterium sp.
GTCTTGTCGCTGCGGAACTGGGTGAATCGATAGGCGCCCAGGATCAGCCCCTCGATCGCGGCATCCAGATCTAAATCCGACAGGGTGGTGTAGGCGGCCTGGACGCCGTTCAGCGAGCGCGCAGCCACGCCCGCAGCCCGGCGGACCGTCTCGGCCGGCCACTCGTCACGAGGTTGGCCCAGTCCTACGGTCAGCACGCTGTCGAACGGCAGCGAGGGCGCCACCACCCGGGTCAACTGCTCGGCGCCGCCGTTGGCGCCCAGTGCTGCCAGTGCTACCTCGATTTCACCGACGGCCTCGGCGTCCAGGTAAGGGTTGGCGACCACGGTGGCCGCAGAGCCCGCGTCATCTGGATCCGCATCTGTGACGGCGCCGACAACGGGCACGATCAGCACCGACGAGGTGATCTTGTTCTTGGGCAGCGTGCTTGCGACCGCGACGACGGGGGACTGGTAACCGGTGGGAGTGCTCACGGTGGATCACCCTAACCACTGGGCTACTAGTGTGGTCGTCCGTGAGCGACAACCCATTGCAGGGTCCCCTGGAGAATCGTCATCGCGAGCTCGGTGCCAGCTTCGCCGAGTTCGGCGGCTGGTTGATGCCGGTCTCGTACGCGGGCACCGTCGCCGAGCACACCGCTACCCGCTCGACGGTAGGCCTGTTCGACGTGAGCCACCTGGGCAAGGCGCTGGTGCAGGGGCCGGGGGCGGCAGAGTTCATCAACTCTGCGTTGACCAACGACCTCGGCCGCATCTCTCCGGGCAAGGCGCAGTACACCCTGTGCTGCACCGACTCCGGTGGCGTAATCGACGACCTGATCGCCTACTATGCCGCCGACGACGAGATCTTCCTGGTTCCCAACGCCGCGAACACCGCCGCCGTCGTCGGCGCACTGACCGAGCGCGCTCCGGCCGGCGTGACCATCACCGACCAGCACCGGTCGCGCGCCGTGCTGGCAGTGCAAGGGCCGAAGTCGGCTGATGTCGTCGGCGGCCTCGGGCTGCCCACCGACATGGACTACATGGCCTACGCCGACGCAGTGTTCGGCGGTGTCGACGTCCGGGTGTGCCGGACCGGGTACACCGGCGAGCACGGCTATGAGTTGCTGCCGATGTGGGATCAAGCGGCAGTCGTGTTCGATGCCCTGGTGGAGGCTGTCGCCGCGGCCGGCGGAGAACCGGCGGGTCTCGGCGCGCGCGATACCTTGCGCACCGAGATGGGCTATCCGCTGCACGGACACGAGCTGTCACTGGACATCTCACCGCTGCAGGCGCGGTGCGGTTGGGCGGTTGGCTGGAAGAAGGACGCCTTCTGGGGCCGCGATGCACTGCTGGCCGAGAAAGCAGCCGGCCCACGCCGCACCCTGCGGGGCCTCAAGGCGGTCGGCCGCGGTGTGCTGCGCGGCGATCTGCCGGTGCTGACCCCCGACGGATCGCAAGCCGTCGGCGTCACCACGTCGGGAACCTTCTCGCCGACGCTGAAGGTGGGTATCGCGCTGGCCCTGATCGACGCCGACGCCGGTGTCGCCGACGGTGCGCACGTCGCCGTGGATGTGCGTGGGCGACTCATCGAGTGTGAAGTGGTCAAGCCGCCCTTCGTCGACACACGCACCCGCTAGCGAGCCCCGCCGCGGTGTGCTAATTCGCTAGCCCTCCGGTTATACAATCGCTTTCATGACTGCAGGCCTCGAATTCATCGTCGAGCGCAACGCGACTCCGGCGAGCGACGAGGTTCGCGCCTCGATTCTGGCCAACCCCGGATTCGGGCGGTATCACACCGACCACATGGTCTCGATCGACTACACCGACGAGGGGGGTTGGCACAACGCTGCGGTCGTCCCCTACGGTCCCATCGCCCTCGACCCGTCGGCGGTGGTCCTGCATTACGCACAGGAGGTCTTCGAGGGGCTCAAGGCCTACCGCTGGTCCGACGGGTCGGTCGTGTCGTTCCGGCCCGAAGCCAACGCCTCGCGTTTTCAAGGCTCCTCCCGGCGGCTGGCTATTCCGGAACTGCCCGCAGAGGTGTTCATCGAGTCGCTGCGGCAGCTGATCGCCGTCGATGAACGCTGGGTGCCGCCGGCCGGCGGGGAGGAATCGCTGTACCTGCGCCCGTTCGTGTTCGCCACCGAACCCGGCCTCGGCGTACGCCCCGCCGGCGCGTATCGCTACCTGGTGATCGGGTCTCCGGCCGGGGCTTACTTCCCCCGCGGTATCAAGCCGGTCAGTGTGTGGTTGTCCACCGAGTACGTGCGCGCCTGCCCCGGTGGCACCGGCGCGGCCAAGTTCGGCGGAAACTACGCAGCCTCGTTGCTGGCGCAGGCCGAGGCTGCCGACCAGGGCTGCGATCAGGTGGTGTGGTTGGACGCGATCGAACGCCGCTACGTCGAGGAAATGGGTGGCATGAACCTGTTCTTCGTCTTCGGCAGCGGCGGTACCGCGCGCCTGGTGACCCCGGAGCTATCTGGTTCGCTCCTGCCCGGCATTACCCGAAATTCCCTGCTGCAGCTGGCATCTGATGCGGGGTTTACCGTCGAGGAACGCAAGATCGATGTCGACGAGTGGCAGAAGAAGGCCGCCGCCGGCGAGATCACCGAAGTGTTCGCGTGCGGTACGGCCGCCGTCATCACCCCGGTGTCACACGTCAAGCATGGTGATGGCGAATTCACCATCGCCGATGGTGAGCCCGGCGAGATAACGATGGCGCTTCGTGACACGCTGACCGGCATCCAGCGCGGCACCTTCGCCGACACGCACGGGTGGATGACCCAGCTGAGCTGAACTCTGCTGGTTGTTAGCCGACCGCCAACCCGACGGCGGTGACCGTCGTTGTCACCTCGATGGCCGCGCCCAGCACATCGCCGGTGATGCCGCCGAACCTGCGGACGCAATGCGCGACGAGGGCAAGGCCTGCAGCAAGGGCGATGAGCACCACCAGCGGACCCTGCCAGCGGTGCGCGCACGCTGGTATCGCCAGGGCGGCTATCGCGAGCACCCATAGCCCCACGACCCAGCGGGGTTGGGTGCCGGCAACCCGCCCGCCCAGAACGCTGCCGCTGGCCGCCGGAACCGAGGAGCGGCACGCGGCTACGGCGGCCACTCGACCTGCGGTGACCGCAACGAGCACCGCCAGCCAGTTCGTGTGGGCGAAGGCCAGGCTCTGGAGCAGCACCGTCACCACCACCGCGGCGACACCGAACGGGCCGGCCGAGCCATCACGCATCACCACCAATGCCCGCTCCGGCGGTCCGTAGCAGCCCAGTGCGTCGGCGGTGTCCGACAGGCCGTCGATATGAAGACCGCGGGTCGCCGCCAGCAGTACTGCGACGGCCAGTGTGCCCGCCAGCGCGCTGCCTTGACCGAACGCCTGGGTTCCCAGCCATAGTGCCGCGGCAGCCAGTGCGCCCACGGCCACCCCGGCGGCCGGAAGCGCGGTCAACACGCCGCGTCCGATGTGTCCAGTCCGCCCGGCCGGCGTCGGCAAAACCGTCGCGAAGGCCAAAGCGCCTGCGACAGAACGGATCATAAATCGATACCGGCGTCTTCGAACGTCGCCATCGATGCAAGGGTGCCGACCGCGGCACGCAGGACGGGTAGCGCGACCAACGCGCCGGTTCCTTCACCCAGTCGCATTCCCAGTTCCAGGATGGGATCCAATTCCAGGTCGCGCAAAGCCAGTGAATGCGCTGGTTCGGTCGAACGGTGTCCAGCCTGCCACCACTGTCTCGCCCCGGACGCGAGCCGTTCGGCCGCCAGCGCCGCCGACGTCACCACGAGGCCGTCAAGCAGCATCGGGGTGCGTCGCACCGCAGCCTGAGCGCAGAATCCGGTGATTGCGGCCAAGTCAGCACCACCGCAGATGCGTAGCAACGCAACGGGATCTGTGGAGAGCCCGCGCGCACGGTACAGGGCGTCACGAACCGCGGCGGTCTTGCGGGCCCAACCGGCGTCGTTGATCCCGGTGCCTCGGCCGACCACCGCGACTGGCTCGGTGTCGGTCAGCGCGGCGACCAGTGCGGTCGCCGGTGTGGTGTTGGCGATTCCCATGTCACCGGCGATCAGTAGGTCGGCGCCGGCGTCGACCTCCTCGTCGGCGATGCGCCGTCCCGCCTCGATCGCCTCGATGACCTCGTCGGGGGTCAGCGCGTCGGCCACGGTGATGTCGCCGCTGGAGCGGCGAACCTTGTGGGCGCCAATCGAAGGCGACAGCGGTTCGGCGGTGTCGACGGCGATATCGGCCACCCGCACACCCGCGCCGGCGAGGGCTGCGAGCACGTTCACTGCGGCGCCGCCCGCATCGAAGTTCGCCACCATGGCGGCGGTCACCTCGGCGGGGTAGGCGGACACGCCAGCGGCGGCCACGCCGTGATCCCCGGCAAACACCACCACCCGCGCACGCTCGAATTGCTTTGGAGGACATGAACCCTGACAAGACGCCACCCACTCGGAGAGTTCCTCCAGGCGGCCGAGGGCGCCGAGCGGCTTGGTCAACCTGGTGTGGCGCCGCCGCGCAGCGGCCGCGGCAGCGGCATCAGGGGTGGGAACCGCGGGAAAGTACGACACCGGGGGCGTCACCCGAGGCGGGTGCCGCGTTCGACCTGAGGCCGAGGAGCACGCATCCGGCGCAGTTGCGAGGCGCGGCTGGCGGCGTAGAAGCCCAGTTTCCAACCAGATTCGGTGTTGTCGGGGAACTTCTCATCGGCCAAGCGGTTCACCTTGCGGCCGAGGACGAAGCCGTCGATGACCATGATGATCACCAGAAGCAGCATCGCTGGTGACAACAGCTGCTGCACCTGTACCGAAGGCACCGCCAGCATGACAAAGACCAGACCGAGTGCCGACGGCATGAACAGGCCGAGCAGATTACGTCGCGAGTCCACGACGTCACGTACGTAGCGGCGTACCTGTCCCTGGTCCCGGGGGAGCAGGTAGGCGGCCTCGCCGGCCATCATCTTCTCGCGTCGCTCCGCCATGATGGTGCGACGTTCCGACCGCTGTGCCTTCTTTTCCTCGCGGGACAGTTTGGGGCCGCCCAATTCCTTACGGCGTCGACGGGCCTCCGCGCTGGTCAACGGGGCCGGCGCGACCGGGCCGCGCTTGCGGCTCGCCGCGCTGCGCTTGGGAGTCGGCCGGCCCTTGGGGGCGGTGGTGACGCGTCGGCCGGATGAAGTGGTCGGTGTGTCTTCGGCGCGGTTGTCGGCGTCGGTGGGCGCCGTGTCCTCACCGTCGCGGGAACCTTCGGAATCGTCATTCTTGCGGCCCAGCAGTTTCACAGTGCCAGGTTACTTCGCCGTCCCGGTCCGAGAACCGGCGAGCCCGACCCGCGCCGGCATGCGGATCCTCGAAACAGGTCATAGTCTGCCGTGATGGCGGCCATTGAGACCGACACAGACCCGAGCGCCGCCCGGGCCGTGCTGGTCGCTCCGGACTGTTTCGGCGACAGTTTGACGGCAGTGCAGGCGGCTCAATGCATCCAGCGGGGCTGGCGCAGCTCCAGGCCTCAGGATCAACTCACTCTCGCACCGCAATCGGACGGCGGGCCGGGGTTCGTGGAGGTGCTGGCCAGTCGACTGGGCGGGATGCGCAGCCTCCGGGTGCGGGGGCCGCTGGATCGCGACGTCGAGGCACGGTGGGTGCTTGACGACAACCCGCTACACCCGCCGGTCACCGCTTACATCGAATGCGCACAGGCATGCGGGCTGGCCCTGCTGGGCGGGCCGCCGACGGTGCGCACCGCACTCGACGCGCACAGCAGGGGAGTCGGTCAGCTCATTGCCGCTGCGCTAGAGGCCGGCGCGGAACGCATCGTCGTCGGTCTCGGGGGCAGCGCCTGCACCGACGGCGGCCGTGGTCTCGTCGACGCACTGGGTGGCTTGGTCTCCGCGCGGGCGCTGTTGGACGGCGTCGAACTGATCGTCGCCAGTGACGTTGAACACCCACTTCTCGGACCCCGGGGTGCCGCGACGGTGTTCGGGCCGCAGAAGGGCGCCGATCCCGACTCCATCCCGATCCTTGAGGGCCGACTGGCGGCGTGGGCCGAGGAGTTGAGTGTGGTGGCCGGGCGCAGCGTCAGCGCCGATCCGGGCGCGGGAGCCGCCGGAGGCCTCGGCGCAGCCCTGATCGCTCTGGGAGGTCACCGCGAATCGGGGGCAGCGATCATCGCCCAACACATCGGCCTCCCCGACGACGTCGCTGCCGCCGATCTGATCATCACCGGAGAAGGACGATTGGACGACCAGTCTCTGCACGGCAAGGTCGTCGGCGCGCTGGCCGCCGGTGCGCGTTGGAGGCAGACCCCGGTACTCGTGCTGGCCGGCCAGGTGGCTCTCGAAGAATCCGCCCTCCGATCCGCGGGCATCGGCGCGGCGTTCTCCATCACCGACCACGCCGGGTCGGTGCACCGCGCCATCGAAGATGCCGCCAACCAGCTCACCGATCTGGCATCCGAGGTGGCCTCGACATGGTCAGCGATGGGGAATACGGGCACAACAAGGTACCGTTGACACCGTGGAGCGAGACTTTCCGAAGGTCCTGCGGGTTCCGCGGGTAGGGGAGCCGTTTCACCCATCGACATCCACACGGGAGATTCCATGACTGTTCAGGACGATTCGGCCGTGCAGGCTGGTCAAGCTACCGAAGCACACGGCGTGATCCTGACCGATGCCGCCGCGGCAAAGGCCAAAGCGCTGCTGGACCAAGAGGGCCGCGACGACCTGGCGCTGCGGATCGCCGTGCAGCCAGGTGGATGCGCCGGTCTTCGGTACAACCTGTTTTTCGACGACCGTGCCCTCGACGGTGACTTGACCGTGGAGTTCGGTGGCGTAGCACTGACGGTGGATCGGATGAGCGCGCCTTACGTGCAGGGTGCCAGCATCGATTTCGTCGACACCATCGAGAAGCAGGGCTTCACGATCGACAACC
>CAZCHU010000162.1:0-6853 GCA_964498215.1 uncultured Mycobacterium sp.
GATCAGCGAAGACGGAGGGTTGCCCGCCGTGTCTCGTTTGTAGAGAAACGAGACACCCGATAAGTTGCCACTCCCCCGCCCTATCGGCCCAGGTCGCGGTGTCTCATTTCTTGTCTCACACCGCGTGTCTCAGATCCTTGATGTCGGTGGGAGGTGAGACAGTCGCCCGTATGGCGACGATCCTGGGTTACGCCCGTGTCAGCACCACCGGCCAAGACCTCGATGCGCAACTGGCCGCGCTCACCGCCGCCGGGGTCGACGGCGACCGGATCTATACCGACAAACTTTCTGGATCGGCCAAGACAGACCGTCCTGGCTTGACCGCCCTACTCGACTATGCCCGCCCCGGCGACGCCGTAGTGGTCACCGCGATCGACCGCCTGGGTCGGTCTGTCGCGGAAGTAACTCGCACCATCGCCGAGCTCGGCGAGCGCCAAATCATCCTGCGCGCCATACGTGAAGGGATCGACACCGCCACCCCCACCGGGAGGGCGGTGGCCGCGATCATGGCGACATTGGCCGAACTCGAACTCGAACTCGGTCGCGAGCGGCGCGCCGCATCCCGCGAAAATCGGCGCTCCCGAGAGTTGCCGGCCACCAAACCACACAAACTCACCGCCGAGCGGCAAGACCAGCTACGCCGCCTTGCGGCCACTGGCGAGCCCGTCCGAGAACTCGCTGCGGCATTCGGGATTGGGCGAGCGACGGCGTATCGCTATCTCGCTAATGCAGCAGTGGAATCCGCGTGACCAAACTATTAGGTGGCCTCTTCCAGAGCGCTAAGCTCACGGATCGAGTCCACGCCCTCGACTTCGATGGTCAGTAGCCGTGTTGCCTCTCGGAGCTGCGCTCGTCGTTTGACGGCTTGCTCAACGCCCTTTGAGATCCTTTTGCACTCTTTCTCATTGCGCGGCAGAGGGATCCGAACTTCGCCCAAGCGGTTTCCTAGACTGTCGATGATGTCCTGGGTGAAGCGTTTCGCGCGGATTTGACGCTTGACGATCGGCGAGTTAAGGGCTGCGAATAGCAGCCAGGGATCGAGTGAGCTCTTGGCGGCGACGCGGATCTTCATCACGTGAGACTGGTACAGGATTTCGGTATCCAATGGGCTGACCACTGCGGTTGTCCCGATGAGGTATGTGCCGTCGCGGACCATGAGGATGTCGCCGACAGCAATGTCGAACTTATCCGGGTGCTTTGCGCGCAGGGCCTCAAAGAGTTCGCGACTGATCCCGTGTTTGGGGTCAGCTTTGAGTTCCCAGTTGGACAGGTCACTGGTGCGGATGAACGGAACAGGGCCCGTGCCGTATGCCATCTTGCCAACCTCAATGCCGGTCGTGATGGCGATTTCGTTCTTCTCGATGAACTCTTGAAGAGCTGGGGTGCGGTGTGTTGGCTCCAGTGCGGCTAGATCGGCTACCAGTTCCGGGTCGTAGTACTTCGGTATGAACACCGTGCCAGCTAGCTCAGACCGAGGCTGCATGAAGCCCAGGTGATCATTCGGGATGAGGCCAAAGTTCTTGAAACTAACGTAGTTTTCAGCGATTGTCGGCACATCGTCGAGTAGGAAATACTCGTCGCCTTGTCGACGAAATGTCGGGTTGCCGCGTGAGTCATGACCACACCACTTCGCATCAGCCATGAAGACCAAATCCTCTGTAGTGGAGCTCTTCTTGCTGTGCTTCCGCAGTACGACCATGCAGACCTTGGTGTGCGTGCCGGCCTTGCCGCTGGTCTTGAACAGCGGCTCGGGCATCGCCGCGATCGCCAAGATTGCGGCTCTCTGTTGCAGCCAATCAATGATGTGAGAGTAAGACGGGCTACCGAAGAGGCTCTCTGGCAGCACGATACCGAGCCGGCCGCCGGGTTTGAGCAGTTGCAGGCATCGCTCGACGAACAACAGCTGTGGAGGGAAGTCGCCAAGCACCTCGTCGCTTAGCTCCTTGGCTCCTGTCTGTTTGTTCGTCACCCATTTGTGGCCTAGGTCGAACTGTTCCAGGGTGGGCCGGCCGACTACGCGGATCTTTTTCCCGAACGGAGGATTAGTCAGCACCACGTCGAAGCTGCCGAGTTTGGCCTTGTCACGGACTTGCTCGGGCCATTGATCGACTGGCTGAAGGCTGCTGTCTACGCGGAATACTCCACCGCGGCCGTCGCCGAGGATGGCGAGGTATGCCTTAGTGCACTTTGCAAGGAATGCGTCCTTGTCCATGCCTCGCAAAGTGCGCGTGGCGATCTCACGTTTGCGGCGCTCCAGGATCGACGTGGACCAGCCTTTGCTCCGCGCTTCGGCGTCAAGGCCATCCCAGACGTGTTCCAGCGCGACGGTGAGGAAGCCTCCTGAGCCGCACGCCGGGTCGATGATGAGTTCACCGGGTTTGGGATCGACCATGTCTACTAGTGCCCGGACAACGTTCCGTGGTGTGAAGAACTGCCCCTCAGGGCCTCGCAATGCGGGTCCGATGAAAACTTCGAACGCTTCACCAATGGCGTCCCGCTCGGCCTGGAGAAGGCTGTAAGTCTGAAGTTCACCTACAACGTAGGCGATGCTGTTTTCATCAAGCGAGATGGTGTCCGCCTCGTCGAAGACGTCGGGATACTCGACTTTGACATTGTCGAACAAGTCGAGCATCCGTTTATAGACGTTCCGGGGTTCCTCGTTGTGTCCGAAATGGAACTGGACCATGTCGTTGGCGGCGGTGTTGATCTCGTCAAAGATCTTGCAGAACAACAGATTTATGACTTCTTGTGCGAGCGGCTCGTCACGCGTAATTCCGGGTGCATTGCCGGCCAGGTGATTGCGTATGTCGCGGAACACCGAACGCAAATTGCTGGGCTTGACTAGATCCTTCCGGCGGTACAGGCCGATGTCTTCAACTCGCTGACCGTAGCGGGGGATGTTGGGCAGGGTCTCGAACTTTCGAGCCCCTTCCTTGGTGAAGACCTTGCGGACGTACCAGTGGTCTTCGCCGTTGAACCAGATCCCGATATCGGCATTGGACATGTCCAGGTAGCGCTTGAGCTGTTCGGTGCCGTCTTTGCGATTGCGCCGTTTGCACTCGACGACCAGGGCCACGTTCTCAGCGGTGTGTTTGTCGGAAGAGAACACAGTGATGTCAATGGGGTATTTTTTCGACTCGCTAGGAGACGTGGCCACTCGCCACTGGGGGCGGGTGCGGAGATGCGAGATGGGGTAACCGAAGTCCTCCACGAGGCGTCGGCTCATCACCTGCACCGCTTCGAGTTCTTCAGGAGTTGCCTGGACCATCTTGCCGGACACGTAATCCCGGATGGTGCCGCGCTTGATCGTCTCAACCTTGGGCGCCGATTCCTCGGCCTCGTCGCCGCCATCGTCTAGGTCTGCCCCGGCCGTCACCGGCTGAGAATAGCGTTTTCCTTCACAGGTCCTGTTAGGGCGCGCCCCCAAGATGCTCTACCTGCAGTCTTCGTTTTCCCTCAGCGATCTACCGTCCCAGAAACCTTGATCAGCGGGGTTTATTAGACGGGGTAATTGCACGGCGCGGAATCCCAGGTAATCAGCGATACGCTCCCCTGGTGAGCGAGCTGTTACCCAATCTGGACGCCCTGCTGGCGCAGCTGACCGGGGAGACCGCCAGCCAGCGCGACGCCCGCGCGCTGGCTGAAGCAGCCGCCCATGTCGACACCGACGATGAGCTCGACCGGGCACTGGATGTTCTCATTGCGACCTGGCGACGCCCATGAACACCGGCACGGGCGCCGGACCCCGTCTGGTATCGCTGGAGGTCCGCGGCTTCCGTGCTTTCGGCACCGAGGCCCGAACCCTGCAGCTCGACGCGCCATTGGTGGTCGTCCATGCCGGGAACAGCCAAGGCAAGACGAGCCTGGCCGAGGCCATCGAGTTCCTCGTCAGCGGCCTTAGTAGCCGTCGCGACATGCTCGGCGGGTCCAAGGCTGAATACCACGACAGCTTGTGCAACGCCCACCTGCCCACCGCCGACACCAATGTCTACGTCCAGGCCGCGGTGCGCGACGCCGCTGGCGTCACCCACGAGGTCCGCCGCGAATTACTTAGCGACTTCGGCCAAGGCGCGGAATGCGCCAGCCGCCTGCTTGTCGATGGCGTCGAGGCCGACAACCTCGACCAGCTGGGTCTTCCGTTGGCCGACCCACCGGTACGCGCACCCGTACTCCTGCAACACACCCTGCGCCATGTGCTGTCCACCGAACCCAAACAGCGCGTCGGCTACTTCAAAGCCCTGCTCTCGCTCACCGACCTCGATCGGTTCCGCGAACGCGTGCGCGCCGCACGCGCACGCGTCGAGGCCGAGCAACCAGGAAGCGCGCTACGCCAGCTGGGAACCCTCGCTGGGACGCCGGCCGCCTCGATGGACGACGCGATCACCGCCTTGGTCAAGAAGCCCATCACTGCCGAGGCGGCCACCACGGCCGTCGACCGCGCCCTTCTGGGCGCCGGCAACGCGGTCCTCGGCCGCCACGGCGACCCCGACGGACCTGCTCGCATCGCCGATCTCGACGAACTCGCTCCCGCCATCGCCGCCGGAATGGAAGACCAACGCGAACAAGCGTTTCCGCTCTCGGTGTTCACCGCCAGCCCGCTACCGGATCAGTCGCCCACACCACCGGATCTCACCCCCTACCGCGTCGCGCTCACCGGCGTCGACCAGCACGTTGCCCAGCACACCCCGGTGTTCGAGGCCGTCCTAGCCGTCGACGAGTACGCCACCCTGAGCCACCCCGTTGACTGCCCGGTCTGTGGCACCGACGACGCCTTGACACCCGATCGCATCGCCGCGTTGCGCGAGCACCTCCGTCGTACCCAATCACTCATCGACGCAGCACGATCGGTCACCGATTCCTTAGCCAATGCCCGCCGCGACCTCGACCAGCTCGCGGCGGCCGCGGTACGTACCGTGCCCACCGCGGCTAGCTGGACCGACGAACAACTGACCCGTGCCACCGACGGTCTGCGCGACCTCGGCATCGAGGCTGCCCTCGTCACCGACGCACACGGTCGAACCGGTGACCTCGCGGCGGCCGCCGCAGCCGTCAAGGCCGCAGCCACGGCGGTGCGCGACGACGTCGAACACGCTGGCGACGCCGTCGCCGGACGCCACCCCGTCGGCGCCCTCGACGAGGGCTATCAGGGCCTCGCCACCGCGCTGGCGCACCTCACGACGGCCAGCGCCCATTACACCGAGGCCGCCGCGGCGCTGCGAGAGGCTGTCGACGCGGCCACCCGCACTCGCACCGCCCTCAGCGGTCTTCGTGAGGTCGCCGACCTGTTGAACCGCCGTGCCGAACTGGTCGCTGACGTCGTCACCGAGGCCACCCGACAACAGGCCATCCGGCGCCTCAACACCGCCGAAAAGGCACTGAGCACCGCTGCCGGCGCCGTCCTAGATACCAGATTCACCCAGATGAGCGACACCATCACCAAGTGGTGGACCACCATCCGCCCCGACGAACTCGTCGGATTCGGCGGCATCAAACGCCGCGCCGGCGGAACCCTGTTCGTCAACCTCGTTGCCGACCTGCGCGTTGATCCGACTAGCACCCCCGTGACGCGAGAAGCCCTCGGCGTCTACAGCGATTCCCAACTCAACGCCCTGGGCCTGTCGATCTTCCTGGCCCGCACCGAACTCTTGGGGACACGTCTCGTGGTCCTGGACGACCCCATCCCCGGCAGCGACTCCGATCACCGGCTTACCTTCGTCCAGGACACTTTGGCCGAGCTGCTTAATGCAGGTGTCCAGGTCATCGTCACCACCTTCGACGGCAAACTCGCCGAATGGGCATACGCCAGCCATGGCAGCAGCAGCAACGGATTGTCCTACCGACTCGATCTGATCGACATGATCGCCGGTCCCGAGTCCACCCAGATCGCCGATGCTTTCGGCCAGCTCATGCTTGAAGCACAAGAAAGCCTGAACTCCCCCACTGCGAAGGGCCGCCGCTCCGCCTGTAACACCCTGCGGTCGGCCGCTGAGCGCCTGGCCAAGCAGATCATCGCCACCGGCCAAACCCACGCCGGAACGGCAACCGCCGTTGCCGACGTCAAGTCCAAGAACCTCGGTGACCTCCTTCCGCGAGTGCTGCCCCTGGTCGTCGGTGCCAACGCCGAACAAGGGAACTGGAAGCTTTTTCCCAAGGTCCTCAACCCCGGCAGCCACGATGACGACGTCCCCCCGTCCACCGAACTCAAGCAGACCGCCAAGAACCTCCGCAAGATCGCCAAGGCTCACCAAAGCCATTGGTCCGGAGGGCTTTTGCAATGACGGACGTCAACGGCCCGGCCGGTCTTTCACACCGCCTTACCGACCCGTCCATCGTCGTCGCACACGACTCCTTGACCGTCGCCGAAGCCCGCTACGTCGCCGCGCGGCCCGCGCCATCGCCCACCAAACACGCCACCGCTCCCTGGCCACCATCGGCACCTACGTCCGCATCCACCAAGCCTGGGACGCACAACGCGGCAACCCAACTCGGTTTATAGGTCGCGTTCCTAAAACCTTCGTTATCGAGACGGTGCTACTGGCGCCCAGTTGATACTGCGGCACTTCCCGGCCCGGTGAGCCCTGGAGGGTCGCGTTGCGTCCGAATAGTGCTGGTCACGGGTGTGTGCACTCCTACCCGCTAGCGTCTGTGCCCATGCGAGTAGGCGTGTACATCGACGGATTCAATCTCTACTACGGCGGGCGCGGCTTGTGCGGCAAAGGCACCGCCGGATGGCGCTGGCTCGACGTGCGCGCCCTCGCGGCGCGGCTCGTCGCCGGTCACTCGTCCTGGACCGGCGCGACCATTGAGCGGGTCGTCTACTGCACGGCGGTGATTTCTGGCGCAGACAACCCCG
>CAZCHU010000163.1:0-6839 GCA_964498215.1 uncultured Mycobacterium sp.
GATGTCGAGCGCCGTTGACACAGCCCGTCGCGGCGATGATCAAGCCGGGAGCTGATGTGAGCAGCAAGAATTCATCCGTGAACTCGTACGGAGCACGCGACACGCTCAAGGTCGGTGACGACAGCTATGAGATCTATCGGCTCGGCGCGGTCCCGGGCACGGAAAAGCTTCCCTACAGCCTGAAGGTCCTCGCCGAGAACCTGCTGCGCACCGAGGACGGCGCGAACACCACCAAGGAGCACATCCAGGCGATCGCCAACTGGGATCCGGAGGCCGACCCCAGCGTCGAGATCCAGTTCACCCCGGCACGGGTGATCATGCAGGACTTCACCGGCGTGCCCTGCATCGTGGACCTGGCCACCATGCGCGAAGCGATCGGCGACCTCGGTGGAGACGCCGAAAAGGTTAACCCACTCGCCCCTGCCGACCTGGTGATCGACCACTCGGTGATCGCCGACCTGTTCGGTCGTGCAGACGCATTCGAACGAAACGTCGAGATTGAATACGAGCGCAACGGCGAGCGTTACCAGTTCCTGCGCTGGGGCCAGGGCGCCTTCGATGACTTCAAAGTGGTACCACCGGGCACCGGGATCGTGCACCAGGTCAACATCGAATACCTGGCCCGAGTCGTCTGGGATCGCAACGGAGTCGCCTATCCCGACACCTGCGTCGGCACCGACTCGCACACCACCATGGTCAATGGCCTTGGCGTGCTGGGCTGGGGTGTCGGCGGCATCGAGGCCGAGGCCGCGATGTTAGGCCAGCCCGTGTCGATGCTGATCCCGCGGGTGGTCGGCTTCAAGTTGACCGGCGAGCGCCCGGCCGGCGTCACTGCCACCGACATAGTTCTCACCGTCACCGAGATGCTGCGCAAGCACGGCGTGGTCGGCAAGTTCGTCGAGTTCTACGGCGCTGGCGTCGCAGAGGTACCGCTGGCCAACCGCGCCACGCTGGGCAATATGAGTCCCGAATTCGGCTCCACCGCAGCGATCTTCCCGATCGACGAGGTCACTATCGACTATCTGAAGATGACCGGCCGCAGCAGTCAGCAACTCGCGTTGGTCGAGGCATACGCGAAGGAACAGGGCCTGTGGCACGATCCGGAGCGCGAGCCAAAGTACTCCGAGTACATCGAGTTGGACCTCGGCGATGTCGTCGCGTCCATCGCCGGCCCCAAGCGCCCGCAGGACCGTATCGCGCTGACAGAGGCAAAGACCGTCTTCCGTAAGGACATTCACAACTACGTCGAGGAAGATCATCCGGCTGAATACACCAACGTCGACGAAGCAGTCGAGGAGACCTTCCCCGCCAGCGATCCGGTGTCGCTGTCCTTCGCCGACGAAAGCGCAGTCGATGTGCAATCCGCGGCCAACGGCGCGGAGGGCAGGCCCAGCAAGCCGATCAGGGTCGAGTCCAGCGAGCGCGGTGATTGCGTCATCGACCACGGCGCCGTCGTGATCGCAGCTATCACCTCGTGCACCAACACTTCGAACCCCGAGGTGATGCTGGGGGCAGCGCTGCTGGCCAAGAACGCCGTGGACAAGGGTCTGACATCCAAGCCGTGGGTGAAGACGACCATGGCGCCGGGATCGCAGGTCGTCACCGACTACTACGACAAGGCCGAGCTGTGGCCGTACCTGGAGAAGCTCGGCTTCTACCTGGTCGGCTACGGGTGCACCACGTGCATCGGAAACTCCGGCCCGCTGCCCGAGGAGATCAGCAAGGCGATCAACGATGCCGATCTATCGGTCACGGCGGTGCTGTCGGGGAACCGGAACTTCGAAGGCCGGATCAACCCCGACGTCAAGATGAACTACCTGGCGTCGCCACCACTGGTGATCGCATACGCACTGGCGGGCACGATGGATTTCGACTTCGAGTCCGAACCGCTGGGCAAAGATCGCAGCGGCGCCGACGTCTTCCTCAAGGACATCTGGCCGTCGCAGAAGGACATCGACGACACCATCGCGTCGGCCATCAACACCGAGATGTTCACCAAGAACTACGCCGATGTCTTCAAAGGCGACGAGCGGTGGCGCAATCTGCCCACCCCCAGCGGTAACACGTTCGAGTGGGCCGACGCCTCGACCTATGTGCGCAAACCTCCCTACTTCGATGGGATGCCTGCCGAGCCGGAGCCAGTCACCGACATTTCCGGCGCCAGAGTGCTTGCCCTGCTGGGCGATTCAGTCACCACAGACCACATCTCCCCCGCGGGCAGTATCAAGCCGGGTACGCCGGCTGCGCAGTACCTCGACGGACACGGCGTGGCCAGGAAGGACTACAACTCTTACGGCTCGCGGCGCGGCAACCACGAGGTGATGATTCGCGGGACATTCGCCAACATCCGGCTGCGAAATCAATTGCTCGACGATGTGTCGGGCGGCTACACGCGCGACTTCACCAAAGGGGGCGAGCAGGCCTTCATCTACGACGCGGCACAGAACTACGCCGAACAGGGCATCCCGCTGGTCGTCCTGGGCGGCAAGGAGTACGGGTCCGGGTCATCGCGCGACTGGGCGGCCAAGGGCACCAGCCTGCTCGGGGTGCGCGCGGTCATCACCGAGTCGTTCGAGCGAATCCACCGCTCCAACCTGATCGGCATGGGCGTCATCCCGCTGCAGTTCCCCGAAGGGGAATCTGCGTCGAGTCTCAAATTGGACGGCACGGAAACCTTCGACATCACCGGCATCACGGCGCTCAACGATGGCAAAACACCAAAGACCGTGCATGTCAAAGCCACCAAAGCAGATGGGACTGCTACCGAGTTCGATGCGGTGGTGCGCATCGATACTCCCGGTGAGGCCGATTACTACCGCAACGGTGGCATCCTGCAGTACGTGCTGCGCAACATGCTGAAGACGTAGCAGCGTGAAATGCCGCGGGTAACCGACGATCATCTGGCGGCGCGTCGTCGCCAGATCCTCGATGGCGCCCGCCGGTGTTTTGCCGAGCACGGTTACGACAGGGCAACCGTGCGCCGGCTCGAACACACAATCGGTCTTTCCCGCGGAGCGATCTTCCATCACTTTCGTGACAAGGACACACTGTTCTTCGAACTGGCCCGGGAGGACGCCGAAAAAATGGCCGGCGTGGCGACGCGCGAAGGCCTGATCCAGGTGATGCGTGAGATGCTGGCCGCGCCAGATCAGTTCGACTGGCTGGCCACTCGCCTGGAAATCGCTCGTAAGCTGCGCAACGATCCCGCGTTCAGCCGGGGCTGGGCAGAGCGCTCAGCGGAGTTGTCAGCAGCCACCGCCGAACGCCTGCGACGCCAAAAGCGGGCCGGGCGACTGCGTGACGATGTGCCCGACGACGTGCTCCGCACCTACCTCGAGCTGGTCCTCGACGGTCTGCTGGCGCGGCTGGCGTCCGGAGATGAACCACGAAGGCTCAGCGCCGTGCTGGACCTCGTGGAGGCCTCGCTGCGGCAACAGTAGGCGTCAGGCTAGTTCGATGAGGTCACGGTAGTCATCGGACCAGAAGTCCTCGGTGCCATCGGGCAACAGCACGACCCGCTGCGGATCCAGCGCCTCCGCCGCCCCCGGATCGTGGGTCACCAGCACCACTGCCCCCACGTAGCTGCGCAGCGCGTCGAGGACCTGTTCACGCGAGGCGGGATCAAGGTTGTTGGTCGGTTCGTCGAGCAGCAACACGTTCGCGGTCGAGGCGACGAGCCCGGCCAGCGCCAGTCGAGTCTTCTCGCCTCCCGACAGCGTGCCTGCAGGCTGGTCGAGCTGCGGCCCGGAGAACATGAACGCGCCCAGCAGGCCACGCAGGTCCTGCTCGCCGGTGTCTGGAGCAGCGTGCCGGATGTTCTCCCACACGGTCGCGTTGTCGTCGAGAGTGTCGTGCTCCTGGGCGAAATAGCCGATCTTGCAGCCGTGCCCGGGCTCCAACCAGCCCGCGTCCGGGCTCTCGGTCCCGGCAAGAAGCCGAAGCAGCGTTGTCTTGCCGGCACCGTTGAGCCCTAGGACCACCACCCGGGACCCGCGGTCGATCGCGAGGTCGACGCCGGTGAACACCTCCAGCGACCCGTAGGTCTTCGTCAGCCCTTTGGCGACCAATGGGGTTCGCCCGCACGCAGCCGGCGTTGGGAACTTGATCCGGGCCACCTTGTCGGCCACCCGCTCGTCGTCGAGTTCCGCCATCATGCGGTCCGCACGCCGCAGCATGTTCTGAGCAGCAACGGCTTTGGTGGCCTTGGCACCCATCTTGGCGGCCTGTGCACGCAGCGCCCCGGCCTTACGCTCGGCGTTGGCCCGCTCGCGGCGGCGCCGCTGCTCGTCGGTGGCGCGGGCATCCAGGTACTTCTGCCACCCCATGTTGTAGACGTCGGCCTCGCCGCGCACGGCGTCGAGGAACCACACCCGATTCACGACGTCGGCGAGAAGGTCGACGTTGTGGCTGATGACCACCAGCCCGCCGGTGTGGTTTTGCAGGAAGGCACGCAGCCAGCCGATCGAGTCCGCATCGAGGTGGTTGGTGGGCTCGTCGAGCAGCAGCGTGGTCGAGGCCCCTGCCCCGGTGCCGCCCCCGTCGCTGGCCGCGAACAGGATGCGGCTGAGCTCGACGCGGCGGCGCTGACCTCCGGAGAGCGTCCGCAGCGGCTGGGTGAGAACGCGCTCTGGCAGCCCCAGGCTTGCGCAGATACGGCCGGCCTCGCTCTCGGCGGCATACCCGCCGAGCGCGGCGAACCGTTCCTCAAGCTGTCCGTAGCGACGGACCGCCTTGTCGCGGGCAGAATCGTCGGCCACCTCCGCCATCAGCGCCTGCTGCTTCTCCAGATCGGCGAGAAGAGTGTCCAGCCCACGCGCCGAGAGCACCCGGTCGCGGGCCAGCATGTCGAGGTCACCTTCCCTTGGGTCCTGCGGCAAGTAGCCGATCTCACCAGTCCTGGAGACCGCCCCGGCGTACGGCTCCCCCTCCCCAGCCAGAATGCGCATGGTGGTGGTCTTGCCGGCTCCGTTGCGACCGACCAGACCGATACGGTCGCCCGGCTGAATGCGTAGCGCGGCGCCGTCTACCGAGAGCAGTGTGCGCGCCCCAGCGCGGACCTCCAGGTCCGTTGCGGTGATCACACTTGTTTCCCCTACTACTTGTCGTCGGTGAAGACCGGGGCTCGCCGCTGTGCGCGTGCCGCGACCGCCTCTTCGAAGTTTCCGGTAAGCATGCGAAGGTACAGCTGTCCCAGACCCTCGGCCTGCATGTGCCCTTCAAGGCTAGTTGCGTCCAGTCCACTCCACAGTGTGCGTTTGGTCAACTCGACTCCGGGTCGGGAAAACGACGCGATCCGCTCTGCCATCTCCAGACAATGGTCGAGCAATTCGGCCGCCGGCACCGCGCGCGACACCAGCCCGATCCGCTCGGCTTCCTCGGCGGTCGCGTCACGCCCGGTCAACATCAACTCGAAAGCCCGCGACGTCCCGATAGCGCGCGGCAGCAGGAAGGACAGACCCAACTCGCTGGCGGTGAGGCCGTTGTTGATACCCGCCGCGCGGAAATAAGCCTCGGTGGATGCCACCCGGATATCGCAGGCCAGCGCCAGGCATAACCCTCCGCCGATGGCCGCTCCGTTGACCGCCGCGATGACCGGCTGATGCATCTTGCGCAACGCCAAGACAACCTCGTCGAGTACCTCCATCGAACGCAGCGCATAGGTCGGCCTGGTCAGACCATCCACGTTGGGCACCGAACCGGCGGACCGGTGGTCGGCTCCTGACGAGAATCCGCGCCCCGCCCCGGTAAGCACGATCGCGCGCACCGTGTTGTCCGAGTTCAATTGGTCAAGGGTCGCCTTCAGCGGCACCATCAGATCGAAGGCCATCGAGTTCATGCGTTCAGGCCGGTTGAGTGTCACTAACGCGACATGCTGTCGCGGCCGATCTACCAGAACGAATCGGGGAGAGTCTTGCGGATTCACGCTTGCACGGTATCGGGCGTGCCTTCAGCCACTATGGCTGGCCGGGCGCCTCACCGTTACCCTGCGCCGCGATCGCCGCGTCGACATCGAATTCCTTGATCTTCTCCACCAACTCCTCCAGCGCCGCCGGGGGAAGCGCACCGGCCTGGTTGAAGACCAAATTCCCTTTCTTGAAGGCCATCAGGGTAGGAATGGACCTGATGTCTGCCGCGGAGGCAAGCTGCTGCTCAGCCTCGGTGTCCACCTTGGCGAACACCACGTCGGGGTGCTTGTCCGAGGATGCCGAGAAGGTCGGGGCGAACTGCTTACACGGCCCGCACCACGATGCCCAGAAATCGACCAGCACGATCTCGTTGTCGGCGATGGTTTGGTTGAACTGTTCAGCGGTGAGGTCTTGAGTAGCCACGCCACCCTCAACGCGTCGCAACGCCGAAGTGTTCCCTGGTGCTATCGGCACTCCGGGTTTTCGAAAATGTTTCCGTGGGCGCGGCGAGGAAACTCACACGGTGAATCCGAGGGCTCTGAGCTGTTCGCGACCGTCTTCGGTGATCTTGTCCGGACCCCACGGCGGGTTCCACACCCAGTTGATTCTGATTTCCTCGACCAGCCCGGCGCCGACCAGTGCGCCCCGCGCCTGGTCCTCGATGACGTCGGTCAGCGGGCACGCCGCCGACGTGAGGGTCATGTCGATCAGGGCTACCGAGCCGGCCTCCCCCTCTTCGACGTTCAGCCCGTATACCAGCCCGAGGTCGACGATGTTGATCCCGAGTTCGGGGTCGACGACGTCGTGCATCGCCTCCTCGATGTCGGCGAGCAGTTCATCATTTGGTACTGCCGTATCACTCATCGGATCTCCTCACGTCCATCCATGGCGCTGGCCTCCGCCAGCGCTCCATCCATGGCGCTGGCCTCCGCC
>CAZCHU010000164.1:0-6831 GCA_964498215.1 uncultured Mycobacterium sp.
GACGTTGAGGATTCTTGCGTCGTGTCCGCGTCAACCGTGGACGTGTCATCGCTGGAGTCGGTGCCCGAATCAGTGGACTGCGGGGCACTGGCGCCCGAAGACGACCGATCACCGGAACCGGAGTCTGTTGCTTCAGCCCAACTGGTCGCGGGCGAACTCAGCGCTGCGGCCATCGCCAGCGCCGCCGCCAAGCCGCCGGCCCTACCCAGATGCCTAGACAAATCCGTTGCGGAATTTTCGGTACCGTCGTCGGCTCTCTGCTGGCTCATCTCCTAGGCGTAGCACTTATCACCGTCTGCGGCAAGGGTTTCGGGCGTTCTAGCCTACTTATGCTGTCAAGTTGGCGTACGCGGCCCACTTGACTGTCAAGTAGCTGTGCAACGGCTGTCAAGTTCGTGTACACCACGCAGGACCGCGCTAGAGCCCGGGGCGCGCATCTTGGCTAGAGCGAACGTCCGGTACCCCCGCTTCGTTGCTCTGTGCATTTGCCGCGAGCCGGGGGCGATCTCGGCGAAGATGGACGAGTGAGCGCTGCAGAACAGGACCGCCTCGACGAGGTAAAGGCCGGGAGCGCAGATTGGCGTCGCTGGGGTACGTATCTGAGCGAGCGCGCATGGGGAACAGTCCGGGAGGACTACAGCCCGGACGGCGACAGCTGGTCCTACTTTCCATTCGAGCAGGCCCGCAGCCGAGCTTATCGGTGGAACGAGGACGGGCTGGCAGGGTGGTGCGACGGCGAGCAAACCATCTGTCTAGGACTCGCCCTGTGGAATGGCCAGGACTCCATCCTCAAGGAACGCCCGTACGGTTTGTCCAACGCGCAGGGCAATCACGGCGAGGACGTCAAGGATTACTGGTTCTACACCGACAACCTGCCCACCCATGCCTACGCATCGATGGTCTACAAGTATCCGCAGGCGCCCTTCCCCTATGCGGACTTGCGGCGAATCAATCAAGACCGCGGCCAAGATGTGGGCGAATTCGAACTCTTCGACGCGTTACGTGACCAGTGGCTGCAGCAGCGCTACTTCGATGTGAAGGTGGAATACGCCAAGGCAACGCCGGAAGATGTCTTCTGCCGAATCACGGTGACCAACCGCGGACCTGACGCCGCACCCATCCATGTGCTGCCGCAGCTGTGGTACCGCAACACGTGGTCCTGGCGGGAGAACCAGGATGCGCCCCGGATCACCAAGTCGGCCAACGCCGCCGCGACGACCATCCATCCCGCCCTGGGCCAGCGGTGGTTCTGGGTGGCTTCCTCGACCGGCGAAACGGCACAGATGTTGTTCTGCGAGAACGAAACCAACAATGCGTTATTGTTCGGATCACCCAATGCCTCGGCTACCTGCAAGGACGGTATCAACGACTATGTCGTCCACGGCGACGCTGGCGGTGCGAATTTGTCCGAGGGCAGTAAGTGCGCCGCGCATATCGCAACGACCCTACCGGCTGGCGCATCCTTTACGGTCACTGCGCGTTTCGCTCCCGCAGCTCTGACGTTACCGTTTGCGGATGCCGATGAGGTTCTGTCAGTGCGCAAGTCGGAAGCCGATGAGTTCTACAACGAGCTTGCAGATAAGGACCTTTCGGGCGACGAACGGCTGGTCCAGCGGCAGGCCCTCGCAGGGCTCTTGTGGAGCAAACAGTTCTACAACTACCGCGTGCGGCGTTGGCTGAAGGGGGACCCGGCCGGACCGCCACCCCCGGAGCAGCGGTGGGCCGGGCGCAACACCGACTGGCAGCATTTCGCCCTCAGTAAGGTCGTATTGATGCCGGACACCTGGGAGTATCCCTGGTTCGCGGCATGGGACTTGGCGTTTCACTGCGTGTCCATGGCATTGATCGACCCTGAGTTCGCCAAGGAACAAGTCCTTGTCCTGCTGGAGTGCACGACGCAGCATCCGCATGGTCAGATACCGGCCTACGAGTGGTCGTTCGGCGATACAAACCCGCCGGTTCACGCGTGGGCGGCCTGGCAGGTCTACCGACTCGACCGACTGCAGAACGGCGTCGGCGACCGGGCGTTCTTGGCTGTCGCCTACCGCGGCGTGACGCTGCACGTCATGTGGTGGCTCAATCAGAAGGACGCCGCCGACCGAGGCGTGTTCGGGGGCGGCTTCCTGGGCATGGACAACATCGGCGTCTTCAATCGTGACGAGCCGCTTCCCACCGGCGGCAGTCTGGCTCAGGTGGACGGCACCTCCTGGATGGCGGCGCTGGTATTCCACATGCTGGAGATCACCATCGAGCTTTCCTCCGAAGAGCCTGACTACCTGCGGATGTTCGGTCGATGGCTATGGGAAGCCTGGCTCATCGCCAACGCCCTGGAGAAGGGAACCGGCCACGTCAGCTTCTGGAATGCGGGCACCGGTTTCTATCACGATGTCCTCGAATTGCCTGACGGCACAGCACAGTCCCTTGAGGTGTTCTCCATGGAGGGCCTCGTTCCGCTGTTCGCCGGCATCGCCATTCCTGCCACTGCCGCCGAGGCGGTAGACACGGTGAGCCGGATGTTGACCGAACTATCCCGCGCCTACGATCACACCGAACAGGACCTCCAGCTAGAACTTCCCGGCGGCGACGGTACGCACTTCATGTATGCGATCCTGGATCAGGACAGGCTCGCCACCATCCTCGGACGCATCCTGGATCCCGCGCAGTTCTTAGCGCCCAACGGGATTCGTTCCCTCTCCCGGTATCACCGGGAACATCCCTACGTGTATCACGTCAACGGGCGCGACTATGCGGTCAGCTACGCGCCGGCCGAATCGTGCGACCGAATGTTCGGTGGGAACTCCAACTGGCGAGGCCCCATCTGGATGCCGATGAATTTCCTCTTCGTGCAGGCACTCGACAGCTACGGCCGCTTCCTCGGAGACACCTTCACCGTCGCCGATCCGGACGATCCGTCTGCACGGATTTCCCTCGGTTCGCTGTCGGACCGCATGTCCCGACGTCTGACGAGGCTCGTCGTTCGCGACCAACGTGGCCGACGGGCGGTGTTCGGCGATAACGATTACTTCCAGAGCGATCCACACTGGAAGGATTTGATTCCTTTCCACGAGTACTTCGATGGTGACACCGGTCGTGGCCTAGGGGCGAGTCATCAGACCGGCTGGACCGCCACGATCGCCCTGCTCCTGCAGTTCCGCGGCAAGCTCAGCTTCGATCACGGTGTGCGTGCGCAGGCGAGCGACGCGCCCAGCGGCCGCCAATGGAGCAGTCCCAACTCTTAATCCGTCACGACTCGAGGGAATCCCAGAATCCCGTCAGGGCGGACGCGCCACGATCCGGATCCTCGACCATCCACCAGTGCCCCAATCCCTCCAGCACTTCGGTTCGAGCGCCCGCGCGATCGGCCGACCGGCGGCGGGTGTCGCTGGCTCCGATGAAGGGGTCCTCCGTGGCGAGTAGGGATAATCCCGGCCGAGCGGCAGCCAGGCCCAGAGCGCGGCCCGCCTCGGCCATCGCCGGTTGAGCGGCCGAACGATACAGCGCCAAAATAGCTTTGGCCATGTCGTCATTCTGCTGTTGCGCGATGGCTTCGGCGATATCGGACGGAATACCGAATGAGGCCATCAGCTCCGTACGCCCCGATAGCCCGCCGCCCAGCATCTTCTCGAGGAGCTCCTCCCCCGCGCCCGGCGTCTGCCACACCTGGGCCATGTCGTGCCACACGTAGTCCGGGTCGAAGAGGCCGACGACGTCGCTGGCCCAGCTGCGAACCAACTCGGGCCGGTGCATGACCACATTGACGACGTGGCCGCCGCCCCAGTCATGACCGACCAGGTCGATCGGCTGGTCGAGCTTCTCCAATTCGGCTTCCAGCCAGTCGCGATATTCCAGAAATGTTGCGCCGAACCCCTCGGGCAGCGGAGCGCCAAATCCGGGTGGCGACAGCAGTACTACGTCGCCGCGTCCAAGCGCGGTGACCAGGGGGCCCCAGATTGCCGCGGTCTCAGGATTGCCATGGACGAATACCACACTCATGACCGTCATACTGGCACGCCGAGACGGTCAGGATTTGCATCGGACGCATTCTGTGCGTGCCGGTCGACGTAGAAATGTCGGTACCCGTTCCTACAGTGTGTCCATGGCGAGGCGGGTATCGGACTCAGGAGGGTTTGCCGCCGCTTTCGTCCTGGTGCTCACCGTCGGGGTGATCGTTGAGTTTTTCTGGTGGTTCGTCGGTGCGGCGGCATTGGCGGGCCTCTTCTTCGCCGGCCGCGCCCTGCTCCGGGAAGTGGCCCGGCGCCGGGAGTTGGCCGAAGAGCGCGCGGCCGCGTTGCGGCGCCGGGCCGATCGGCAACATCGGTGGCTGCTGACCAGCGATATCCGTGGTTTGTACGGCCCCGAGGGAGCCTCCGCGATGCGCGCAGTGCTCCCGCAACCATCTGGTCCCGATGGCGAAAGTACTGCAGAACAAGACAACCAGGCGGTGGCTAGGCTGGCCACCACCGAGAGCGAGTTAGCGGTATTGATCGCCGAGAAACCGCGGGCATGGCCACAGGCGGTCTTCGGGTCGGTCCTCGTACAGCGGTTGACTCCGCTGTTGCCCCGGGTACGGGACAGCGCGCTCGGCTTCAGACCGTCATCGCCCGACAGACAGGTGTGCTCTAGTCGGCAATTGACGCAGATCCTGGTCGGCGCGTTCGATGAGTTGCTGTCAACGATTCGGCAGCTCGACAGCTTCATCTCGGCACCGGCATTCATGGATTCGTTCGGTGACCCAGCCGATAGTTCGACCGCCGATCCGGCAGCAATCACGCACACCGCGAACCGATTGATGGACTACCACGACCGCTTCCTGGAGTTGTCGGAGCGCTGCCGTGGCCTGTCGGCGTCGTGTGAGCACTCCGAGCTCCTCGCCGACTGCGCACGACTGCTCGACAAGCCCCTGCAGAGCTACCAGGACTTCATCACCGAGTACGTCGAGGTGATCGACAGCCTGCCCCAGGTGCTCGAGCACACAACGGGTGTGGTGGAACTAGGCGGTATCGGACTGGACTTGAACATCGATCACCGTCTCATGTCGCGGATCTTGAAGCGGCTGAGCGCAATCGACAAGGCATGACATGGTTGAAGTCACACACATCGACGTTGGCCTCCCGATGGCGGTGTTGCTAACCCGGGGCGCTCATATCGCATCGTGGCGGAATTGTTCGAGGAGTGGACGCCGCCCCGATGGTAGGCAGCAGTCAGTAATCCTCAAGTGCGGGAACCGTGTTCCAGCTTGGCCATGTGGTCTCCCAGAGACGACTGATTCGTCCCTCTTTGAAGGCGGCTATCAGGATCACTTCGATGCGAGTCGGGCTTTCGCCGGGACGGCTGGTGGTGATCCATACCCGGGCGGCGACCCTGTCGGCCGTTTCCACCCAGGCCTCTTCGTCGTATTCGACGGAGTAGCTGATCGTGGTGGCGTAGATCGCTTGATGGGCTTCTGCGAACTCCTCGAAATCCTGGATGATGCCGTTGGAGTACATCACGAATGACGGATCGTAGAACCGATCGATCGCGGTGGCGTCTTTGCGTTCCACCATCTCCGCGAACATCTGGCGCAGCACAGCGATGCTCATGGCGGGCAAGTCTTCATCCGTCTGGCCGCGGCCGTCAAGCCCGGCCCCCACCGCACGCCCCCGCACCGCAGATGCTGTCGACCCGCATGGGCAGCGGTTAGCCGTCTCATCGGGCTTACGGACCGCAACTTGTCGGTGGGTGCTGCCAGGATCATGTCATGAGATGCGCTGGTCGGCGTTCGTCGAATGTCGTTGCCCTGCTTGCCGCGATGGGTGTGGCGGCAGGGCTGACGACGGCACGCGCCGACTCCGGTTGGGTCGCGGTGGCGAGTTCACAGTCGCACGGAGCGCTGGATTGGCACACTGGCGCCAGCCAGCAGTCCACCGAGACAGCAGCCCTTCGACAGTGCGCGATGTTGCAGCGCACCGGTGATTGTCGAATCCTGGCTTCTGGGCCCAATTGCGTGGCAGTCGCCTGGGATGCCGGTCAGCCGTCGAACCGACCGCACGCAGCCGCAGCAGACACCCCGGCTGCAGCGCTGAATGCTGCAGTGGCCGCCGCCGGGCCCTTCGCGAACGACCCATCGGTCCGTTGCAGCTACATGTCGTACGGGCCGCCAGCGGGCGGCCCACCCTGGAGTTCATCTGGGGGACAGCTAGTTTGAGAGGAAGAACGATGCGGCGGTTGATGACGAGTTGCGCTCTGGTCACGGCGATCCTGACGCCGGTTCTTGGTGCGCCCATCGCCTCGGCAGACGACGTCTGTCGGGGCGTGCTGAATCAGAGCGGCTGCCGGCCGCAGCCATGGAATGGGCAACTGATGCCGACGTGGAACACCCCCGGGTACTACGGCGGCTGGACCAACGGACCGGTCGCCTGCGATCCGTTCAGCCTGCAATGTCGCGGGTGGGTGCAGCCGTGAGGCGGCCATAGCGCAGGTGCGTGGCGCGGAAAGCAGTAACACACAGACAGCTGAGCTGACCAACCCGTCGCCCAGCAAAGCCGACAACACAGTAGGCCTGACCGAATAAACTCCCCTCGAAGAGTCATGCGAGACGCACTCCTACGCCACGGCGCTGGACTGGAGCCACCCCGGCCTGTTGTGTAGCGGGGGTATGCAGTCTGTGGAACGCAGCCTCGACTCGTGGAATGGAGGTGGATATCGTCATGGCCAGGCGCAGGTCGGCGCCCTCTCCGGTGACCCGAGCGTTGGAACTGATCACCGGTCAGAGCAGTCAACTACCTGACGCATCTGAGTTCGGATCTCGGTTGCTGGGTTCGGCAGACGATGACCAACACCGCCGACGGATGC
>CAZCHU010000165.1:0-6809 GCA_964498215.1 uncultured Mycobacterium sp.
GCCCCCAGCTCGAACAACTCCGCGGCCACCGAGAGCCCAAGCTCTCGTGCCCGACCGGGTCCCCCGATACCGGACGCACGGATCACATCGGATCCGTTCAGCGTCGCCACGCAGCCGCGCAACGACAGCTCTTCGAAGACTCGGCCGTCCTCATCGATCGACTCGACCACCTCTGCGATCGCGCCTACCGGTGCGGAGCACCCCGCCTCCAGTTCGGCGAGCAAGGCACGCTCCGCGGTGACGGAAACGCGGGTGTCGGCATCGTCCAACTCCGCCAACAGTTCCGCGAGTGCCGTGTCACCGGCACGGCACTCGACGGCCAATGCCCCCTGAGCCGGTGCCGGCAACATCTGTACCGGTTCCAGCGTCTCAGTGACAGCGTCGAGGCGACCGATGCGGGCCAATCCCGCCCGGGCCACGACGACGGCGTCGAGATCACCGCTGCTTACCCTGTTCAACCTGGTATCTAGGTTGCCTCGTAGGGGGCGGATTTCCAAACCGAGACCTAGTGCTCTAAGCTGCGCAGCCCGCCGCGGTGATGACGTCCCGACGATCGACCCTGCCGGCAACTCTCCGAGTACCAGTCCATCGCGTGCTACCAGGGCATCACGCGCATCCGCGCGCACCGGCGTCGCCGCGATCACGAATCGCGGGTCGATCGCGGTGGGCAAATCCTTGTAGGAGTGCACGGCCACATCGACCGCGTTATCGGCGATCGCTTCGCGCAGTGCCGCGGTGAACACCCCGACACCGATATCGGCGATCGGAGCAGCGGAACGATCACCGGCGGTCGAGACGATGACCAATTCGGCGGAATGACCGCGATCGACCAAGGCATCTCTGATGACACCAGCCTGGGTCGTCGCCAGCAGACTTCCCCGGGTCCCTATTCGGATCACTTAGTAGCTTTCATGGTGCTGAGGGACCCCCAATGCGGGGAGAACATTACTCGGTTGTATCGAAATCGGTTGTCACTGAATCGAACTCGTCGTGTCGGGCTGTCGGTACGAATTCGCTGGCCCCTTCGGCCAGCGATAACTCGCCCGCGGCGACGGCGTCCACTGCCTGCTGGTCGAGTTCGAACAACTCACGCAGTGCCTCGGCATAGCTGTCACCACCGGGCGCGCTCGCCAATTGCTTCACCCGCACCGTCGGCGCGTGCAACAGCTTGTCTACAACTCGACGCACGGTATTGGCGACCTCGCCGCGATGGATGGAGTCCAGACCCGGCACGCGATTGTCCAACCTGAGCAGCTCGGCCTCGACAACGTTGGCGGCTCGTTGGCGCAGCGCGGTAACGGTCGGGGTGACCTCGGCCATGCGCTGCCCGGCCAGATAGTTCGCAACCTCGGCGGCAACAATGGAACGAGCCGCCTCGGCGTCGGTGGCGGCAGCGCGGGCAGACGGCTCCCGCTGAATGCGTTCCATGTCGATCAGGCACACACCCGGCAACCCGGCAATCGCGGGATCGATATCGCGCGGCATACCGAGGTCGCAGATCATCAGCGGCCCCCTGCCCGGCGTCAGCTGCTCGCGCGACGATAGCCCGCGATGCACGTCGGCCAGTGAGACGACCGGACGTACCGCACCAGTACACGAAACGACGACATCGGCGTCGGCGAGTACCGAGGCGATGTCATCCAGCGTGTGCGCTTGGGAGGTAATCCCCCGCTCGCTTGCGTTGTCGGCCAATCTGCGCGCCCGCGCGAGCGACCGGTTCATCACCTCGACGTGCCCGATGCCGGCACGCATCAAGTGCTTGGCTGCCAGGGCGCCCATCGAACCGGCACCGATCACCACCGCCGTGCTTCCGGCCAGCGAGCCCAGCTTCTTCTCGGCCATATCGAGTGCGACGGACACCACCGAGGCGCCGGCTGCGTCGATCCCGGTCTCGGAGTGCACCCTTTTGCCCACCGACAGGGCGCGCTGCGACAATTCGTGCAACGTCCGGCCCACGGTGTGGTTGGCCTCCGCGGCGGCATAAGACCGTCGAACCTGCCCGAGAACCTGCTGTTCACCAATGACTGCGGAGTCCAAGCCACTGGCGACGGCGAAAAGGTGCTCCACCGCGGCTTCGGCATAACGGACGTAGGCGTACTGAGTCAGATCTTGCACCGACATCCCGCAGTGCTCCGAGAGCACCCGCCCGATCACCGATAGCCCGCCATGAAACGCATCAACGACCGCGTAGACCTCGACGCGGTTGCAGGTGGACAGCACCATGGCCTCGGTCACCAGCGAGGACTCAAGCACCTGGTCGACGATCTTGGCCTGCTCGGACTCATCGGTGCTCAGCTGCTCGAGGACTGACACCGGCGCGCTGCGGTGCGAAACCCCGAAAAGCAATACGCTCATGGCTCCCTCACCACGTGATCCAGGTTAGTCATTGGGCAGCTGAGCTACCAAATTTGCGCAACTCCTTGCCGAACTGTATTCCAGCGAGCCGCTGTCCGTACCTCGGCTGCCGAAATAGGGCCGCAGAAGGTACCGGAACGTAATCACGCAGGAGTTCACCGGCCAAGGTCGGCCCGCAACCTGGTGTCGTCGACCTCCCAGTAGCTGTGCTCAGCGCCATCCAGCAGCACCACGGGCAATCGATCGCCGAACTCGGCCCGCAAGGACGAATCACCCGCTGCGGCGACCGTATCCACGTCGGTCACGGTCAACTGGAAGGCCAACTCGGCTGCCAAGTCGCGCAGCTGCTGCTCCGCGGCCAGACACATCGGGCACCCCTCACGCGTAAGCAACTGCACCTGCCGGTCCACACCACCAGTATCAGCCTCAGGTGCCCTACTGTTGTAGGCGTGTCCAGTACCGGGGATTCTGAGTGCGGGTTCGACGGCCCGGAGCAGCAACTCGCTGGTAAAGCGAGTGCCGAGGTCGCCGCAGACGGGCTCTTGGACCCGGACTCGGAGCAGGACGCCGCGTCCACTCCTGAGCCGCCGCCACCCGATCTGACCGCGGCAGCGTTCTTCGACGTCGACAACACGCTGGTACACGGCTCCTCGCTGGTGCACTTCGCCCGCGGCCTCGCCGCCCGGGAATACTTCACCTATAAGGATCTGGCCCGTTTCGCGCTGGCGCAGGCCAAATTCCAGCTGACCGGACGGGAGAGCAGCGAAGACGTTGCCGCGGGCAGACGCAAGGCGCTGGCGTTCATCGAGGGCCGCTCCACGGCCGAGCTCGTCGCACTCGGCGAGGAGATCTACGACGAGATCATCGCCGACAAGATCTGGCCGGGCACCCGGGTACTGGCGCAGATGCACCTCGATGCTGGCCAACAGGTGTGGCTGGTGACCGCGACGCCCTACGAGCTGGCCGAGACGATCGCCCGGCGTTTGGGGCTGACCGGAGCGCTGGGGACGGTGGCTGAGTCAGTCGATGGTGTGTTCACCGGCAGGCTGGTCGGTGACATCCTGCATGGCAGCGGCAAAGCGCATGCGGTGCGGTCTCTGGCGATCCGCGAGGGCCTGAATCTGCGCCGCTGCACCGCGTACTCGGACAGCTTCAACGACGTGCCGATGCTGTCGCTCGTCGGCACGCCGGTGGCCATCAATCCAGACGCCGATCTGCGCGATCTAGCCCGTCAGCGCGGATGGGAGATTCGCGACTTCCGAACCGCCCGCAAGGCGGCCCGCATCGGGGTGCCCTCAGCGCTGGCCCTGGGCGCCGCCGGTGGTGCCCTGGCAGCGGCCGTCTCCCGGCGCGACAGACGCTAGTGAGGGTGCGGGAGCAGTCGATGTGGCGCTGATAGGCTCGCGCCGCTACCAGACACACGGACCGTCGGTATGTGCACGAGCGAAGAAAGCGAAACGGATCACGCATGGGCATCGCTGAGGACATCATCGGAACCCATTACCGATATCCCGACTTTTTCGAAGTCGACCGCGAGAAGATCCGCGAGTTCGCCCGCGCCGTCAAAGACGAGCATCCGGCGCATTTCTCCGAGGAGGCAGCCGCCGAGTGCGGATACGACGCGCTGATGGCGTCGCTGACCTTTATCGCGGTAGCCGGCCGCCAGGTGCAACTGGAGATCTTCAACCAGTTCGATGTACCCATCGACTTGGAGCGCGTCCTGCACCGCGACCAGAAACTGGTGTTCCACCGGCCCATCCTCGCCGGCGACAAGTTGTGGTTCGACTCCTATCTGGATTCGGTCATCGAGTCCCACGGCGCGATACTCACCGAGGTTCGCGGCGAGGTCACCGACGACGACGGAAATCCGGTACTCACCAGCATCGTGACCATCCTCGGCGAAGCGCAGCACGAGGACGAGGCGGATGAGGTCACCGCTCAGATTGCCGCAGCGCGCGATGCGGCCATCACCAAAATGATTGCCGGACAGAGCACCTCGAACGGCTAAGCGGTAGCCGCTATCCGAGGAACATATTGCGACGGCTCGCCAAGAGCTGGTACAGCGTCTGCTGAATGGTCTCGCGCACCTGATCGGTCAGTTCGAAGGTGACCATCGGGTCATCGGCTGCCGATTCGTCGTACCCGGTTGTCTCGATGGGCTCACCGAACTGGATGTGCCATTTGGACGGCAGCGGAACGACGCCCAGCGGACCTGCCAACGGGAACAACGGTGTGATCGGGAAGTAGGGAAGCCCCAGGATCCGTGCCAACAACTTCATGTCGGCGACCATCGGGTAAATCTCCTCAGACCCGACGATGGAGCACGGCACAATCGGCGCCTTTGTCCGCAGCGCCGCCGACACGAACCCACCGCGGCCGAAACGCTGCAGTTTGTAGCGGTCCTTGAAGTGCTTGCCCAGGCCCTTGTATCCCTCCGGAAAGACGGCCGTCAACTCCCCGGCATCCAACAGTCGATGCGCATCGTCCGTGCATGCCATGGTGTGACCGGCCTTGCGGGCCGCCTGACCGACCACCGGCATGTCGAACACCATGTCGGCCGCGAGCAGGCGCAGATCGCGGTGCATCGGATGGTGGTCCCGCACGGCGACCGAGGTCATCAGCCCGTCGAACGGCAGGACGCCGGCGTGATTGGCCACCACCAGCGCCGCGCCCGACTCCGGCAGATTCTCGATGCCGCTGACCTCGACGCGGAACCATGAGTTGAACAACACTCTGAGCAAAGGCAGGAAGACCCCGTCATTGAGGTGAGAATCGAAGCCAAACTCGTCTACTTCGTAGTCCCCGACCATGCGCTTGCGTACGAACTCCGCAACCGCGGCGATGCGCTTGGCGAGTTCGTTGGGAACCACCTCTTCGGCGGGAGCGCCTGCCGCAGCCCCTCGGCGTTGGTCGATTTCGCGCACCACGGCCGCGATCTGATCGGCCGATGCGTGCTTGCCCGGTTCAACCAGTAGCGAGGGATGGCGACCCGAACGGTCGGCACGCTGCGCAGCCGATCGCCGTGCCGTTGCGCCGCGTCCGGAATTCGAATGCAGCGGAATAACTTTCGCTGTTGGCTCGCCCGCCACCGGCATATCCTCTCACCACCCTGCTCTACGCATTGAAGTCTAGCGCCCCCAGCGCTGCGCCGTCGCCACCGCACGCTCCTCGGCTGACCGTATCCACCGCGGATCGACGATAGGCGTCAGCCCGCGCCCTCGTACATAATCGTCGAAGGCCTCGGCAGTCGTCCACTTGGTGGCGAAGCCGAGTTCGCTGCGCATTCTCGAAGTATCCATGACTCGGCCGTAGCTCAGGTAATCGAGATGGTCGCGATCCAATTCTGTGTGGCGGGTAGCGCGCGACAGCGAATCCGCCACCACCAGCGCCGAACGCGGGACCGGCAGTGCGAGACGTCCCGACCTACGAATAGCCTGGCTCATCATCATGATGCCCGACGCCCCGATGTTGAAGGTGCCCGCCTTACCGGCCACGGTGGCGCGCTCGAGCGCTCCGAGGGCGTCCTGTTCGTGAAGTAGCTGCAGTCGCGGGTCGCGCCCGATGATCGTGGGCACGACCGGGCCGGCGAGGTAGCGGGAGAGTGCCGTGTCCATGGCCGGACCGATCATGTTGGCCAACCGCAGGATCGTTACCGCGATGTCGTCCCTGCGCCGGCCGAGGCCTCGTGCATAGCCCTCGATGTCGATACTGTCGCGGGCGAATCCATCGCTGGGCGGCCTGCGCCGACTGCTGCTCTCGGTGAACAGCACCGGATCACGAGAATGGGATCCGTACACCTCCGACGTCGACTTGAGGATGACGCGGCGCACCGATGGCGCTTTCTGACAGGCCGCGAGCAGCTGGATTGCCCCCATCACATTCAGTTCCTTAAGCGCCGCCCGCCCGCCGGAACGGGGGGAATACGACGCGGCGGCCGCGTGCACCACGGTGTCGACGTCCCCATTGCGGATGACCTTGGCGATAAAGGGGTTGCGAATGTCGGCACGGACGAACTCCGCCCGACCCATCCTGCGGAGCAGGTCTTTGCTCGGCGCGATTGCGTCAACCGCGATCACGTGGTTGATCAGCGGGTTCTGGGCGAGGCGCGCGGTCAGATAGCCGCCCAGGAACCGGCATGCGCCGGTTACCAGAACGACCTTGGGATAATCCAACGTGTCGCGGACGTCCGATCCGTCGGAGTCACCCCCCGGACGGCCCACAGAATCCATCGGGACAGCCTGCGATCGACCAGTAGGCCTACTTGCCCAGTTTTCTACGCTGCACCCGGGTGCGGCGAAGCAGCTTGCGATGCTTCTTCTTCGACATGCGCTTACGCCGCTTTTTTATGACAGAACCCATGAACTCCGCTACCTAAAGTTGTCTTGACGATCATTCGGACACCGTCGGTGTCGAGGTAAGTCTCGAGCGATCACCTTACCTGGGCGACCTGGGTT
>CAZCHU010000166.1:0-5021 GCA_964498215.1 uncultured Mycobacterium sp.
ACCGCGATGAATGGAAAGCGTTCGTCAAGCTGTTCGTCGGCCTGAACTTCGCCGCACTGATCGTCTACGTGCTGCTGCCCGCCGCACCCCCGTGGGCGGCGGCGCGGTGCACGGCAGCCGACGTTGCTGGGGGGCCGTCCGGCCCGCGGTGCATGTTCAAGTCCGCGCGCACCGTGCCCGACGGCGGCATTTTGGGTGCCATGCAATCCAGTCAGGACGGTGCGCACGCATGGATCGAGCGGATCGTCGGTCGCGGCTGGGGCAAGCTGAACTTGCACTCGGCCAGTGCGCTGCTTGATCAGGGGCAGGCCAGCGTCAACCTGGTGGCGGCAATCCCCTCGCTACACGCCGGCATGTCGGCTGCGCTAGCAGCGTTTCTGTGGCACCGCGTGCACCGGGCGTGGCGTCCGGTGCTGGTGGCCTACCCGCTGGTGATGGCGTTCACCCTCGTGTATACCGCCGAGCACTATGTGATTGACCTGTTGCTCGGGTGGGCGTTGGCGGCGGTGGTGATGACCCTGATCGCCTGGTGGGAGCGGCGGCGACTTACCGGGAACCACGCCATCGAGCCCGTCTCGACGTCCTGATGGGACGTGGCCGTGGCGGTAACCCGGCCGCTCAGAACACGATGGTCTGGTTGCCGTAGCGGATGATTCGGTCCTCGCAGTGCCACAGCACCGCCCGCGACAGTACGGCCCGTTCGACGTCGGCCCCGAGTCGGCTCAAGTCGGTGACGTTATGCCGATGGTCGACGCGCACCACGTCTTGTTCGATGATCGGGCCTTCGTCCAGATCGTCTGTTACGTAGTGCGCGGTGGCGCCCACGAGCTTGACACCCCGCTCTTTGGCCCGGCGGTAGGGTGCGGCTCCGATGAAGGCGGGCAGAAACGAGTGATGGATGTTGATCATCGGGCACCCGACTTCGTCGACGAACCGCGGTGTGAGGATCTGCATGTAGCGGGCGAGGACGACCAGGTCGACGTTGCCGCGCAGCAGATCGAGTTGGCGCTGTTCGGCGTCCTGTCGGATGTCCTTGTGCGCGGGTATGTGGATGAACGGCACCCCGAACGGCCGCACGTCGTCGGCGAGGTCAGGATGATTGGCGATCACCATCACCACCGACATGTCCAACTCGCCGCGCCGATTTCGCCACAGCAGGTCGAGCACGCAGTGGTCTTCCTTGGATGCCAAGATGGCGACGCGCTTGGGTTTGCAGGCCTCGGTGAGCCGGAAATCCATGTCGAACTGCGAGGCCACCTGTTCGGCGAAGGCACGTTCGAGCCCGTCGCGGGCCGCCGCCAGCCCCGGCATGTGAAAGATGGTGCGCTGCATGAACGTTCCACCGGACTGCTGAGTGGAGTGTTGGTCGAGGGACACGATGTTGGCGCCGTGGCCTGCCAGGAACTCGCTCACCGCAGCGACGAGGCCGGGTCGGTCGGTACAGCGCAGCAGTAGCCGCCCTACGTCTTTGACCGGCAGGACGCCGTGGCCCGAAGGGAACTCGGCGTCGGTACGAGCGTCCACCGCTATCACCCCTCAATGCCGTGGTCGGACAGTGCAGTCTATTCGGTGGGTCGTGGCCCGGCTGCGCTGCGTCGGCGGCCGACGCGGAATATTACACGTTCTTGTGCGATCGTCGATAAACTGTAATATTGTTCCCATGTCGGACACGCACGTCGTCACCAATCAGGTCCCCCCGCTGGAGAATTTCAATCCGGCCGCCTCGCCGATGCTGGCCGAGGCGCTGGTCCGCGAAGGGGGGGAGTGGGGCGTCGACGAAGTCCTGGAGATCGGGGCGCTGGGGGGGTCTGCCCGCGCCCAGCGCTGGGGTGAACTGGCTGACCGCAACCGGCCGGTCCTGCGCACCCACGACCGTTACGGCCACCGCATCGACGAGGTCGAATTCGACCCGGCCTACCACGAGCTGATGACCGTCGCGGTGGGGCATGGGTTACACGCCGCACCGTGGGCCGATGACCGGCCGGGCGCGCACGTCGTGCGCGCGGCGAAGACCTCGGCGTGGACGCCGGAGCCGGGTCACATGTGCCCGATCTCGATGACCTATGCGGTGGTTCCTGCGCTGCGGCACAATCCGGACCTCGCGGCGATCTACGAGCCGCTGTTGACGAGCCGGCATTATGAGCCCGAACTCGGCGTGCCCGCGAACAAGGCGGGTATTACGGCGGGCATGTCGATGACCGAGAAACAGGGCGGTTCCGACGTCCGGGCCGGCACCACGGTGGCCACGCCCAAGGCTGACGGCAGCTACCGACTGACCGGTCACAAGTGGTTCACCTCTGCACCGATGTCCGACGTATTCTTGGTGCTGGCCCAGGCGCCGGGTGGGTTGAGCTGTTTCTTCCTGCCGAGGGTGCTGCCCGACGGCAGTCGCAACCGTATGCGGCTGCAGCGCCTCAAGGACAAGCTTGGCAATCACGCCAACGCCTCGAGCGAGGTCGAGTACGACGACGCCACGGCCTGGCTGGTCGGCGACGAGGGCCGCGGCGTTCCGACGATCATCGAGATGGTCAACCTGACCCGGCTGGACTGCACCTTGGGCAGCGCGACCAGCATGCGCACCGGCCTGATGCGTGCCACCCACCACGCCCAGCATCGAAAAGCGTTCGGCGACTATCTGATCGACCAGCCACTGATGCGCAACGTGCTGGCCGACCTGGCCGTCGAGGCCGAGGCCGCCACGATGCTGGCGATGAGGATGGCCGGTGCCACCGATCGCGCGGTACGTGGCGACGACCGCGAAACCCTGCTGCGCAGAATCGGACTGGCGGCGGCCAAGTACTGGGTGTGTAAGCGCGCGACCCCGCACGCCGCCGAAGCGATGGAGTGTCTCGGCGGCAACGGCTACGCCGAGGACTCCGGCATGCCGCGGCTTTATCGGGAGGCCCCGCTGATGGGTATCTGGGAGGGCTCAGGCAACGTCAGCGCGCTGGACACGTTGCGCGCCATAGCGACCCGGCCGGAATGCCTCGAGGTGCTGTTCGATGAACTCGCCGTGACCGCTGGCCTCGATCCGAGACTCGACGCCCATGTCGACGGCGTGCATCGCACGCTGGGAGAGCTGGATACCGTTGCCTATCGCGCCCGCAAGATCGCCGAGGACATCTCACTGGCGTTGCAGGGATCGCTGCTGGTCCGCCACGGACACCCGGCCGTCACCGAAGCGTTCCTGGCCAGCCGTCTGGGTGGGGCCTGGGGCGGCGCCTTCGGCACACTGCCGACGGGCCTGGATCTGGCGCCGATCATCGAGCGGGCGACGATCAAGGCATGACCCACGCCATCAGGCCCATCGACTTCGACAACCTTCAGACGATGACCTACGAGGTCACCGGCCGGGTAGCGCGCATCACGTTCAATCGGCCAGATAAGGGCAACGCGATCATCGCCGACACCCCGCTCGAGCTGTCGGCGCTGGTGGAGCGTGCCGACCTGGACCCGAACGTGCACGTGATCCTGGTGTCCGGCCGTGGCGCCGGATTCTGCGCGGGGTTCGACCTGTCCGCCTACGCCGAGGGTTCGTCGTCGGCCGGTGGCGGCAGCCCGTATCGGGACACCGTGCTGTCCGGCCAGACCCAGGCGATCAACCATCGTCCGGACCGGCCGTGGGACCCGATGATCGACTACCAGATGATGAGCCGATTCGTCCGCGGATTCTCCAGCCTGATGCACGCCGACAAACCCACCGTGGTCAAGATTCACGGCTACTGTGTGGCCGGCGGCACCGATATCGCGCTGCACGCCGATCAGGTCATCGCTGCCTCCGACGCCAAGATCGGCTATCCCCCGACCAGGGTGTGGGGAGTTCCGGCTGCGGGCTTGTGGGCACACCGACTCGGCGACCAGCGTGCCAAACGCCTTCTGCTGACCGGTGATTGCATCACCGGAGCGCAGGCCGCCGAATGGGGGCTGGCAGTGGAGGCGCCCGAACCCGAGGACTTGGATGATCGGGTCGAGCGCCTCCTCGAGCGGATCGCCGCGATTCCGATCAACCAACTGATCATGGTCAAGCTGGCAATGAACAGCGCCCTGTACAACCAGGGCGTGACGAACAGCGCGATGATCTCGACGGTGTTCGACGGGATCGCGCGGCATACACCCGAGGGCCACGCCTTCGTTGCCGAGGCACGTGAGCACGGCTTCCGCGATGCAGTGCGCCGCCGCGATGAACCGTTCGGCGACCACGGGCGAACAACCTCGGGGGTGTAAACGTGTCGCCTTCGGTATCGCGGATGACGGCACGTTCGGTCGTGTTGAGTGTGCTGCTCGGCGCGCACCCCGCCTGGGCGACATCCGGTCAATTGATACTGCTCACCAGTGATTTCGGGATCCGGGAGTCGACGGTGCGGGTGGCATTGACGCGCATGGTCAGTGCGGGTGACCTGGTGCGTTCCGAGGATGGGTACCGGCTCTCGGATCGTCTGCTGGCGCGGCAGGGTCGCCAGGACGAGGCGATCAACCCGCGCCGCCGTCCGTGGGACGGTACCTGGACGACGCTGGTGATCACCAGCGTTGGCACCGATGCGCGAACCCGGGCAACGCTACGAAACACTCTGCAGGACAAGCGTTTCGCTGAGCTGCGTGAAGGTGTCTGGATGCGGCCGGACAATGTCGTGGTGGAGCTTGGCAGTGAGGTCACCGAACGAGTTCGGGTGCTGCGGGCCAGGGACGAAGCCCCCGCCGAGTTGGCCGCCCGGCTATGGGATCTATCCGGGTGGGCCAGTGCCGGCCGGGAAATGTTGACCGCGATGTCGGATGCTGACGATATTCCCGGCAGGTTCGTTGTCGCCGCCTCGATGGTGCGTCACCTGCTGGCCGACCCGGTGTTGCCCGACGAACTGCTTCCCAGGCGCTGGCCGGGCGACGAATTGCGAGCCGCGTACGGAGACTTCGCCGCCGAATTGTTCGCGCGGCGCGATGGAATAGAACTCGCGGAGGTGGGGACGTGAACGGTACGGCGGGCAGGAGCGAAGCGACCGGGGGGCCTGGTGGTGTGCGGGTGGAGC
>CAZCHU010000166.1:5121-6594 GCA_964498215.1 uncultured Mycobacterium sp.
GGTACGGCGGGCAGGAGCGAAGCGACCGGGGGGCCTGGTGGTGTGCGGGTGGAGCGGGTCGGCCCGGTCACGACAGTGATCATGGACCGGCCGCAGGCGCGCAATGCCGTCAATGGTGCTGCTGCGCTGGAATTGTTCGCCGCCTTCGAGGAGTTCGACCGCGACGACTCAGCGTCGGTCGCCGTGCTGTGGGGGGATAACGGAACTTTCTGCGCGGGGGCCGATCTCAAGGCGTTGGGCACACCGGAAGCCAATCCGGTGCACCGGACCGGGCCGGCGCCGATGGGGCCGAGCCGGATGACGCTGTCGAAGCCCGTCATCGCCGCGGTCAGCGGCCACGCGGTCGCCGGTGGTCTGGAGCTCGCGCTGTGGTGTGACCTGCGTGTGGTGGAACAGGACGCGATCATGGGGGTGTTCTGTCGCCGCTGGGGTGTCCCACTGATCGACGGCGGCACGGTGCGGCTGCCACGGCTGATCGGCCACAGCCGCGCCATGGATCTCATCCTGACCGGCCGGGCCGTCGATGCCGACGAGGCCCTGGCGATCGGGCTGGCCAACCGGGTGGTGCCCCGCGGCGAATCGCGGCAGCGCGCCGAGGAGCTGGCCGCGGAACTCGCGACGCTGCCGCAGCAGTGCTTGCGCGCCGATCGCCGCTCGGCGCTGACGCAATGGGGTTCGTCGGAGGCCGACGCGATGGATGTGGAGTTCGGCAGCATCTCCCGGGTGGCGGCGGAATCCCTGGAGGGGGCTGCCCGGTTCGCCGCCGGAGCGGGCCGCCACGGCGCCAGGGATCCGCGCTAAGCCGCAGACCCGACCTCAGCCCTTCGTGATGGTGTTGTTGCTGCCGGTGTCGTTGATTTTCGGTTCGCCATCACGGTAAATGACGGTGTTGTTCAGCCCGACCACGGACAACTCGCTGTCCACCCGATCTAGGGTGAGCTTGTTGTCCGCACCGCCGACGTTGACATTGGCGCAGGTGCCTGTGACCGTCAGCGTGTTGTTGGACCCGCCGATGTTGAGGGATTTGCCGTCCGCACAATCGATGTCGGCGGTGGTGCCGAACGAGCCGTAATTAATCGTGTTGCCGATCTCGACTTGGGCGCCGTTTGCGCCGGCCGTCATTGTCGGGTCGGAGGTGTCCTCACTGTTCGAGCCGCATGCGGTCAGCCCTACGGTCAGCGAGAACGCCGCGACGCCAATCCACACGAGCAGGCGCGATGGGTGTGCAGGCATACCTCACCCTACGTTCAGTCCGCGGTGGCGGTGCGTGCCTCATGCAAGCTTCGGCTCTGAGCACGGTCTGAACGAGGCATGCGCCCGGCGGGAGACTCGGGGCATCTGGAACGGCTACAGTTTCGCTGACCCGATCCTGCCACCGGGTTGTTTGACTGATCTGAGGGGAATGACGAGATGACAGTTCGGCCGCCGCGTTCGGCGAGGCTGAGCCGTGACTCCATCGTCAACGCCGCGCTG
>CAZCHU010000167.1:0-3674 GCA_964498215.1 uncultured Mycobacterium sp.
CGCGGAGCCATCGCCGTCTCACTGCCGAACACTCCGTCGCCGAATGCGAAACGTTTTTCGCTGCCGGTCTTGAGGTCGTGGCGGACGAGACCGTCGAACAGGAACCAGCCGGGCTTGCCCGTCGCCGCGTAGACATAGCGATAATCGCGTCCGGCGTATGCGGAGTTGATCATGCCGAACTCGGTGAAGCTGTCGGACAATTGCTCCTCGCGAACCTCGCCGGTCACGAGGTTGAAACGCCATCGGTGCAGTCTGGTCTGCATGCGGTCGATGGCCAGAAACCGGAATCTCCGACGCCATTTGTCGCCGAGCCCGTCGTCGGCGGGTTCGGGATCGCCCTGGAAGAATCCGTCGAGCACGATTTCGTCGCCGTCCTCGTAAGCGTTGGGGAAGTGCAGCACATAGGTGGGGTCTGCCTCGAACCACCTGATCTTCGAGGTGTCACCGCGCCTCGGTATGACGGCGAACCGAGACGGCAGGTCGCGGTGAAAGCCTGGCAGGTGGAGGTTGTGTTCGAGCAGCGCCGGGTCCCAGAACATCGGAAAATCGTTGAGTATCGCGTAGTTGTCGGTGTAGGCCATATCGTGTGGCAGTCGCGGCCCCGGTAGCGGAACATCGGCGCGGTGCACGAGCTGGCCGCTGTCACTGACGACGCCGTAGCGCAGGTAGGGGGCCTGCTTGCTGTAGCTGAAGTACAGCAGCTCGCCGGTACGCTCGTCGACTTTCGGGTGGGCCGACACCCCCCAGTCGGAGGGAAAGGCGCCTCCCCACTCTTCCTTGCCGAGGGCCGCGCCGGTGCACGGATCGGTGCGGTATAGATCACCGCATTGGTAGTGGCTGGTCAAAGCGACGCCGCGGTGCACGACGACGTCGGTCGAGGACGCATCTTTCATCAAAGTCCTGGCGCCCCAGCCATAGTCGCGCCGCGCCAGATCCACGGGTTCCCCGATGCCTGGCCACAGTGGCCCGGCTGCCTCGTTCTCTTCAAAGAAGGCGTCGGTTCGGACGAACCTGTTGCGGTAGAAGGATTTTCCATCCCGGAACCCGACGATATGGAGCATCCCGTCGCCGTCGAATGGATGGTAGTTCTTCAGAGCCGGATGGAGCGGGTTCTCCGTATTGCGCAGATACACGCCGTCCAGGTCATGCGGGATCTCGCCTTCGACCACCATCAAATCGTCGGCGTCCCATTCAGTAGTTTGTGGGCGCCACGGGCCAGTTCGGTAGGGGTGGTCATCTTGTTCCGGGAGGGTGGAGAGGAACTTTCCGACGATCTCTGGATGGGTGCTGAGGGTCACTGTGCTCTCCCGATGACGAAGCTGACGGTGGTGGCGGTGCTGCCACCGAAGTTGAGTGTTGCGAACGTCTTTGCGCCTTCGACTTGATAGTCGCCCGCGGTGTCGCTGACTTGTCGAGCGGCATCGAGCACCATCCGAACGCCGGAGGCGCCGACGGGATGTCCGCCGCCGATGAGACCGCCGCTGGGGTTGATCGGCAGGCGGCCACCGATCTCGATCTCCGCATTTTCGATGGCCTTCCACGATTCACCTGGACCGGTGAGGCCGATGTGGTCGATCGCGAGGTATTCGCTGGGCGTGAAACAGTCATGTACTTCGAACCCGTCGACGTCGTCGATGGTGACGTGGGCACGGTCGAAGGCGTCGACGACGGCATTGCGGACATGGGGGAGGACGTAGTGTTCGGCGGGGTTGTCGCGGGTGCGGTTGAGTTTCTGCCGCAGGCCTAGCCCGACGGTGCGATGGCCCCAGCCGTCAATTCTGCCCCAGGGTCGAGCGTCGGGGTGGTCGGCTAGCCACTCGTCGTTGACCAGTACAACGCCAGCGCCGCCGTCGGTGATCTGGCTGCAGTCGAACCGGCGCAATCGCCCCTCGACGGTCGGATTGTCTGCGTCGTCGTCGGTCAGGGGCAGGGGAACTGTCCAGTCGCGGGTCTGTGCGTTGTGGTTGCGGCGGGCATTGGTGAAGTTCAGTGCCGCGATGGCCCGCAGGTGTGCCTCGTCGATTCCGTAGCGGAGGTCGTACTCAGCGGCGACGTTGTCGAACATATGCGGCCACATGAATTTGGCCTCACGACCTTCGTGGCCGGTCCAAGCCGCCGCTCCGAGAAAATGCGCCGCGGCATCGCCGGGCACGGTCTTTTCCAGCTCGATCCCGGTCACCAGGGCGCTCCGGTAGGCGCCGGCTCGGAGGTCGGATGCGGCCGCCAGAATGGCGACGCTCCCCGATGCGCACGCTGCTTCATGACGAGTGGCGGGGGTGCCCCAGAGCGCGTCGTTCACGGTGGCCGGCATGGCACCCAGGTGGCCTTGGTGGGCGAACAACTCGCCGAAGGCGTTGGCGACGTGCACGACGTCGATGCTTGCGCCGTCCAGCCCGGCCGCCTCGAGCGTGGCGTCGACGACCTCACTGGTCAGCTCGGTGAAGCCGAGACCCTCACGGTCGAAGTTCCGGGCGAAATCGCTTTGATAGCCACCGAGGATCCACACGTGCGGTGCTCCCATTTTTGCCACGTTACTACAGCTAGCGGAGTGACTAGGGTTCGGTACGGGCCGAGGTCGTTCTCCAGGAGCCCGAGGTGCGACGATGGCGGGGTGGCCGAGCGTGATCGCGATCAATCTGGACGGGCGGCCAACCGCCGACAACGGGATGCGTTGGGACGACCGCTGCCCTACGGCGTCGAGGGCGTGCCCCGGATTCCCGATGACCTCGCCCTGTCGCCGGCAGGGTACCTGCGCTACGCGCAAGACCTGCTCGATGCGGGGCTGGCTTTCAACGCCCACGAGGTACTGGAAGCAGCCTGGAAGAGTGCCCCCGAGGGTGAACGGTCCTTGTGGCAGGGCCTGGCGCAGCTTGCCGTCGGTATCACCCATATTCAGCGCGGCAATATGCGCGGCGCGGTCGTGGTCCTGCGACGTGCGGCAGGACGCATCGGCGAGGGCCGGGAAGCGCCGCATGGAATCGACGTGGACGGCCTGGTGCAGTGCGCCGAAGCGTTGGCCGATGACCTTGAACTCGGCACCGAGATCCCGACGGCCCGACTGCGGCCGTCGCTAGTGGCCGTCCCGGGGCCCGGCTTGCCCTAGAAATCTCCGTCGACTTTCCCGACACATTGATGCTCGGCGTGCCGGATTACTCTGCCGGTCCTGCTCGGCGAGGAGTGAATCGGCATATCCTCGGCGTTGAACCCGCCGCGCCCGGCGGTCACTACCGGCAAGGAGTTGTCGATGACCAGCCCCAACCGCGTGTGGGTAGCATTTCACTTCGACGTGATGTGCCCGTGGGCGTATCAGACGTCGAAGTGGATCCGAACTGTCCGCGAAAGTGTTCCGCTGCAGATCGATTGGAGATTCTTCTCGCTTGAGGAGATAAACCGCGAAGAGGGAAAGAAGCATCCCTGGGAACGCGAGTGGTCCTACGGCTGGGGCATGATGCGTGTCGCGGCGATGCTGCGCCGCACCTCGATGAGTGATTGCGACCGCTTCTATGAGGCGGCCGGGAGGGCGCTGCACGAGGAGGCGCGCAAGCCCCACCGTCCCGAGGTGGCCGCCGAGATCTGTGCCGACCTGGGACTGGATCCCGCGGTTGTGCAGGCCGCCATCGACGATCCGACCACCCATGATGAGGTCAAGGCCGACCACGACGCGGTGGTCGCCC
>CAZCHU010000167.1:3774-6572 GCA_964498215.1 uncultured Mycobacterium sp.
CTCGACGTGCCGTCGATCACCCCGGCAGGGGTCAGGACCTACGGCGCGTTCCTTCAGATCCGGATTTTCGACATGTGGGTGCACGCACGCGATATCGCGATTCCGCTGGGCGAGCAGCTCGACAATGGGGGGTTAGCTGCCGAAATCGCGCTGGCCGAGGTGGCAGGATCATTCGGATACATCGTCGGAAAGAAGATCGGACTGCCGGACGGCATGTCCATCGTGTTCCACGTCAGTGGGGGAGTGGAACGTGACCTTGCGGTGGTCGTCGATGGTCGTGCGCGGGTGGTGGATACGGTGGACTCGCCCGATGTTGAGGTGACGACCGACCTGCAGACCTTCATGATGTTGGTCGCCGGCCGGGTCGATCCCCAGGAGCATATCGATGCAGGGACGATCACCTGGACCGGCGATGGCCAGTGGGGTGAGGCCGCAGCCCGACAACTTGCCTACACAATGTGATTGAGTGATTGACCAGATGTGATTGACGAGCCCGGACCTCCCCCGCTCGGCCAGGGTCTGGGCCGGCCAGTCCACGACAGAGGACTTAGTGCTCTCGCGCCCTGAAATTCCCTTCAATAGAGTTGGCGGTACGGGCAATTGACATCTGATTGGCTTGTGCAAGAGGGAAACTTGGATGATAAAGATCGAAACCCCAATCGCAAACGTTCTCGCTATCGACCTGTCTGGAACGGTCGAGGAATCCGATATCCAAACCATGGAGGAAGCCTTCCGGCGCCAACTCGACTCCGATGGCCGCTTCGGCCTTGTCATCGATATGTCTGATTGGACAGACATCACCGCCGGCGCGCTGAAGGAGGATGCAAAGTTTGAACTCGGACTGTTGGGCAAGCTGAACCGATTTCCCCGAATAGCGCTGATCTCGGATAAGCGGTTCCCCTCGGCGCTGGCGAAGTTCTTCGATCCGCTCATCCCGGCTGTCGAGATCCGTACCTTCACTTCCACCGAACGGGACGAGGCAATCGCCTTTGCCTCCGCGCCGGCCGGTCCATCGACCGAGCCCAAGCATGGCGTGACGATCCTCGATACCGGAGACCCGCACATACTGGGCTTCGAGATTGAGGGCCGGCTGAGCAGGGCCGACATGGAGCGAGTGGTAGAGCCACTGCAGCGGGCGTATGAGAGTGAGAAGAAAATCGATCTGATAGTGGTGTGGAAGGGATACCGCGGCTTTGATCCGTCCCTGCTCGCCGACAAGTCCGTAATCTCCATGAAATTGTCGTCGATGAGTCACATTCGGCGGTATGCGGTCGTCGGGGGGCCAGGTTGGATGAAGAATGTGGGCGGAACCGTGGCCTCGGCGCTGCCGATTGACATACGCTTCTTTGACTGCGATGACGAAGACGAGGCCTGGGCTTGGCTGAGATCCGCGAATTCAGCTGTGGCGTAAGGAGTTCTGAAGACAATCGATCGAGGATGAAGGTCATCGAGCAGTGCCAATGTTTTAGGGCGGTTGCTTCCCGACCGCATTGACTGATGAGGGCCATGCTGCGCTTGTTTCGATACTCGACTAGCTGGCTCCCGTGAGAGGGACGCATCTCGCCTACGGCGCCCTGCAGAGGAACCCTCGGGGCGGTAGTAGTTAGCTGACCCGACGGGCACAAGCCGCCAACCGAGGCTGCCTGACCTTGTTGGCAACCCCCGCGACTTCACCGACGATCGGCGGTATTACCACGTGATGTTCGCGGTACAGGCGGTTTCCGGGAAGAAGCCCGCATCGGGCCTCCGGGTGCTGTAGCGAACATTCCCTCAATAATTCTTTTTTACTACTTTGTAAAATCTCAGGTTGCTATCAGGTACAGTCCCGATCGAGCACCGGCTCAAGGGTGGGCGTGGTGTACACCGTACGAAGAGGAGTGTCATCGTGTCTCAAAGCATTCGTTCCTATGCCGCCGCCGGCGCGGCTATCGCTGTCGCCGGTGCAGTTGCCGTTGCTCCAGCTCCGGCGCAGGCGCTTCCTGACCGGGCATTGGCTTCGGTATCGCCCACAATCCAGCTCACCACGACCGAGGACCCGTTCACGGTCTGGATGGAGACCTTTGAAACTACGTTCGCCAACTTCACCGATCTGACCGGTGCGTATTTCGAAGCCCCGTTCCCGGTGGTGCAGCAGGTCATTGCGAACTGGTTCCACTACGCCACGCTGCTTCCCGACATCGGCGATATCTTCGAAGACATCGTTGAGAACGCCAATGCGTTGGTTGAGAATCAGATCGCACCTCAAACGGAGAACCTCACCGGATTGCATTCGGCGGTGTATGCCCTCATCGCGGGAGAGGTGCCAGAGGCCCTCACACCAGTGCTTGAATACACGACTAACTACAACAGCGGAATGGTCATAGGGGCCCTGGGTCTGGTGGTCAGCCCGTTGTTGGCGCTCGGTGACCAGCTCTCCGAATTCGTGGACGAACTGACCGAAGGTGACCTCCTGAAGGCGGCAAACGCCCTGATCAATATCCCCGCCGCGATGACCAACGCGTTCTTCAACGGCCACGGGATACTCGACCTCACCTTCCTGGCAGACATCCTCCCCGTGCCGTCCGGCGTGACGATCGATGAGCTCGGCCTCGCGATGGGCGGGCTGCTGAGCCCCGCCGGTTCGATATTCAACTCTGTGAATGCGGTTGCAAACCTTGGCTTCCCAATTGGGAAGGTCACCGTGGCCGGAGTCAAGGCCGGTCTTATCGGTTCCTGGTTCGCGGCCAATCAATCCTCGGCCGAGGCCATCGGTTGGAGTGGCACGGGCAACCCGCTGGCCGCACTGGGTACCGACTCGG
>CAZCHU010000168.1:0-6555 GCA_964498215.1 uncultured Mycobacterium sp.
CGCCGGTGGCGCCCAGCGGGTGGCCCATCGCGATGGCGCCACCGTTGACGTTGAGCTTCTCGTCGGGGATGTTGAGGTCTTTCTGGAATTTCAGCACCACTGACGCGAAGGCCTCGTTGAGTTCGAACAGGTCGATGTCGTCGACCGTCAGACCGGCACGGTCGAGCACCTTGCGGGTGGCCGGGGTCGGCCCGGTGAGCATGATGACAGGATCCGCGCCGCTGGTGGCGGTGGCCACAATGCGCGCACGCGGTGTCATGTTCTGTGCGGTGCCAGCCTGCTCGCTGCCAATCAGGAGCAAACCCGCGCCGTCGACGATGCCCGAGCTGTTGCCGCCGGTGTGCACGTGGTTGATCTTCTCGACGGCGTGGTACTTCTGCAGCGCCACGTCGTCGAATCCGCCCATCGCACCAATACCGTCGAAAGCAGTCTTCAGCTTGCCGAGGCTCTCGACGGTCGACCCGGGCCGCATGTGCTCGTCATGGTCGAGAACCACCAGACCATTCTGATCTCTGACCGGGACGACGGACTTCGCGAAGTAGCCACCCGACCAGGCTGCGGCGGCCCTTTCTTGTGAGCGCGCTGCGTATGCATCGACGTCTTCCCGGCTGAAGCCCTCGATCGTGGCGATCAGGTCGGCGCCGATGCCCTGCGGCACGAAGCCGATGCGGTAGTTGGTCTCCGGATCGCTGGCCCAAGCGCCGCCGTCGGAACCCATCGGAACGCGGCTCATCGACTCGACACCACCGGCGATCACCAGATCGTCCCAGCCAGAACGCACCTTCTGCGCGCCCAGGTTCACCGCCTCCAGTCCGGAGGCGCAGAACCGGTTGAGCTGGAATCCACCGGTGGTCTCCGGCAGACCCGCCACCAGACCGGCGGTGCGCGCGATGTCACCGCCTTGGTCACCGACCGGCGAAACGACGCCCAGGATGACGTCGCTGATCATGTTCTCGTCGAGGTCGGGGAAGCGCGACCGCAACTCCTCGATCAAGCCGACCACGAGATTGACGGGTTTGACCTCGTTCAGCGAACCGTTGCGCTGTTTACCGCGCGGGGTGCGGATGGCCTCATAGATGAAGGCTTCTTCGGACATCGGTGTCCCACTCCTATTGACGTTGATGTGCAGACCCCAAAGCGTGGGCCGGCAGGAGGACAGTCCTCTGATCGTCAGCCTATCAGCCCGGCTCGCCCAACCCGTTGGTTGGGAGGGCGAGCTTGGTCACCTGCGGGCGGTCACTTCCCAGCGTGAGGCAATAGGGTCGAACGTCATGACGGTGCACAGGCTGCAGCCCTACGCAGTGACCATCTTCGCTGAGATGTCAGCGCTGGCGGCCAGGGTCGGAGCGGTCAACCTCGGGCAGGGGTTCCCCGACGAGGACGGCCCACCGAAGATGTTGAAAGCAGCACAGGCCGCCATCGCCGAGGGCCAAAATCAGTACCCTCCAGGGCTGGGTATCGCGCCACTACGCGAGGCCATCGCCGAGCAACGCCGACGCTGCTATGGCACCGAGTACGACCCGGACACCGAAGTTCTCGTGACCGTCGGCGCCACCGAGGCCATCGCAGCCTCGGTTCTCGGGCTCGTCGAACCCGGTTCCGAGGTGTTGTTGATCGAACCGTTCTACGACTCGTACTCGCCAGCGATCGCGATGGCCGGCTGTCATCGACGTGCCGTTCCCCTGCAGCCCGACGGCAGAGGGTTCGCGATCGACATCGACGCTCTTCGCCGGGCGGTGACCACGAAGACCAAGGCTCTCATCGTGAACTCACCGCACAATCCGACCGGCATGGTGGCCACAGATGACGAACTTCGCGCCCTCGCCGAACTTGCGGTGTCAGCCGACCTGCTGGTCATCACCGACGAGGTCTACGAGCACCTCGTTTTCGACAGCAAGCGCCACCTACCCCTGGCCAACTATCCGGGGATGGCCGAGCGCACCATCACCATCTCCAGTGCAGCCAAGATGTTCAACGTCACCGGGTGGAAGATCGGTTGGGCCTGCGGTCCAGGCGAACTCATCGCCGGTGTTCGGGCGGCCAAGCAGTATCTCAGCTATGTGGGCGGCGGTCCGTTCCAGCCCGCGGTGGCGATGGCACTTTCCACCGAGGATGCCTGGGTCGCTGCGCTGCGCGGATCGCTGCTGGCCAAGCGGGATAGGTTGAGCTCTGCACTGGCAGACATTGGTTTCGGCGTGCACGACAGCTCGGGAACATATTTCCTGTGCGCCGACCCGCGTCCGCTTGGCTACCACGACAGCACGACGTTCTGCGCCGAGCTACCCGAGCGCGTTGGCGTGGCCGCGATCCCCATGTCGGCGTTCTGCGATGCCGCCGCCGAGCATGCGGATCAATGGAACCACCTAGTGCGCTTCGCCTTTTGCAAACGTGATGACACCCTTGAGGAAGCGATCCGGCGGCTGCAGACACTAAGGCCCGGCCGAAACTGAAGCTATGTCGGCGAATTCGCCGAGTTGTCGATCACAGGTTCAGTTTCGCGGGAGGGTTCACGCTGTTCGCATGACGCGCTCGCGGAGGTTTTCCAGCGCGACGTCGAGCACCAACTTCTTTGCCCGCTTGACCATGAAATCGGGAAACGGCGCGGCGAGGTCGAGGATCAGGTCGAACCGAACCCGCGTGCTGTCCTCACCGACGAGCGTCAGGTTGTACTCACCGTGCTGACCGCGCTGCTGGAATGTCTGCGCCGCGTCCCACACCACCCAATTGTCGCCCCAGTGGTACTCGAGGATCTCCCGATCGGAGATCCCCATGATCTTGACGGTCGCCCTGACGTAGTGCGGCCTGCCGTCGGGGTAACGGTCCAGCACCTCAGCATCCTTGTGCAGCGACGACCACGAGGTCACCCCGTCGATGTCGGCCAACGCCTCCAGAATCGCCGCAGGCGGAGCCTGAATGACGACCTCGCTGGAAGCTTGCACGGCCATACTGGCAAATACTAGCTAGGCGATCAGCCCCGTGTAAACGTTTTTGTAGCTAACCTTTCTCACCATCCGATCCGGTCGATCGGCGTGGTGCTTGTCGGCGGCACGCCGAGGTCCGACTGGGTGCGGGAGAATCGCGGAGCCGGTGCCGCTTGGTCGACGCCGTCGCGGGTCACCATCGTTTCGCGGGCGCGCAGGTGTTCACCGTGCGCGGCCTCACTCCAGGTGAGCACCGGGGTCACACACGCGTCGGTGCCGGCGAAGATCTCGGTCCACTCATCCCGGGTCTTGCTGGCGAACCGCTCGGCGAACAGCGCGCGCATGGCCGGGAATGCCGACCGCTCCATCTGCGGCGGCAGTGTGTCGGCGGAGAGACCGAGCCCGACGATCAACTGTGCGTAGAACTGTGGTTCTATCGCGCCGACCGCCACATATCGCCCGTCGGCGGTTTCGTAGCTGCGATAGAACGGCGCGGCCCCGTCGAGCAGGAACGACTCCCGCTCGTCTGCGAGCGTGCCGGTGGATTTCATCGTCCACGCCATCTGCGCCAGCATGCTCACTCCGTCGACCATGGCCGCATCGATCACCTGCCCGATGCCCGAATGCTCTCGCTCGTAGAGCGCAGCCACGATGCCCACCAGCACCAGCATCGACCCGCCCCCGAAGTCGGCAACGAGGTTCAAGGGCACCACCGGCGGTCTGTCCCGGTATCCGATCGCCGACAGCGCGCCCGTCTGCGACAGGTAGTTGATGTCATGTCCCGCGGACATCGCCAGCGGGCCGTGCTGCCCCCACCCGGTGATCCGGGCGAAGATCAGCCGCCGGTTGACGGCCTCACAATCCTGTGGCCCTATCCCAAGTCGCTCGCAAGTACCGGGCCGGAATCCGTCGATCAGCACATCGGCTTTCGCTACCAGGCCCAACAGTGCTTCGCGATCCGACTTCAGGTCGAGGTCAACGACCCGCTTGCCGCGATGCATGAGATCGACGTCCTCGGCCGGCATCTGCAGCCCACCCGGGCGACGCACTCGGACTACATCGGCGCCCAGATCGGCCAGGACCATGCCGGCGTGCGGCCCCGGGCCGATGCCGCCGAGTTCGACGACTCGAACCCCTGCCAGGGGTCCTGTGGTCACCCCTTGATGACCTTGTGGACCTGCTTGCGCAGCCCCTCGGTAGCGGTCTCGACGCCGCCCTTCATGGTGCGTTTGAGGATGAACCCGGGCATGGGCACGGACAGGTCGATCGAGATATCGAACCTCACCCTGGTTTTATCGCCCTCCGGCGTCAGCGTGTAGCCCGCATCCTGGGCCTTGAGCTGACCGGCGGAGATCAAGGTCCAGGTGACCTTGTCGTCGCCCCAGGTGTATTCGATCACCTGCTCGTCAGTGAGACCGGCCGCCTTGACCGTCATCCTCACCCGCTTCGGCCTGCCGTTGTCGTAGCTCTCGAGAATCTCGGCCTTCTGGTACTGCGGAGACCAGCTGGGAGTTGACTCGACGTCGGCGATGACGTCGAGAATCTGCTCAGGGGTTGCGTCGATCACGACTTCGCGGGAGTCCTTGGTTGCCATGGCGCGACGATAGACCACACGTGCCGCCCTGCGGATCGAGATGACGGGACTGGGCCAGCTCTTCTTCCGGCGAACACCCCGCCGCAACAGCAGAAGACGCAGAAGAAGAATGGAAACGAAACTGCCCTGGATGGGATCGCCGCCGCTATGCGCGCCGGTACACAACTGCTCGCCCGCCCAACCGTGGCGCGATCGCGATGCCACGTGAACGTCGCCCTTCCGCAGGTGCATTCGTGGTCGCGAACATGAACTCGCGCAAGAGTTCTCGCAAGGTGACAGTCATCTCCATGTTGGCGAACGCGGCCCCTATGCAGCGACGGACACCTCCCCCGAAGGGAATCCAGGTCAGCGAGTCGGGATGGCCACCGAGGAAACGGTCGGGGTCGAACAGCTGGGGTTCGGCGAAGTGGCGTGGCGAGGAATGCATCAGCGTGATGCTGGGCATGACCCCGCAACCTTCTGGAATAACCCACTCCCCCAGCCGTATTCGCGTTTTGGTCACCCGAAACATGGCCTCGACGACGGGTCTGGTGCGCTGAACCTCCCAGACGGTGGCCTGCAGTAGCTCGGCACCCCCCGCATCCACTTCGGCGGTCAACCGGCGCAGCAGCTCAGGATGCCTTCGCAGACGCTCGATCGCCCATGCCAAGGTGGTGGCGGTGGTTTCGTGACCCGCCGCCAGCAGTGTCAGAAGTTCGTCCGCGATGTGCTCATCGGTGATGGCTGACCCGTCTTCGTAGCTCGCCCTCATCAATAACGCCAGCACGTCCTTGCGATCGTCGAACGCGGGATCAGTGCGAGCCTCGGCGATGAGCTCCGCGATGATCTCGTTGTACCGCGCGCGTGAGCGCACTACCCGGCCCCACGGGCTCCATGGTCCAAGGTCCCGGCGCAATGCTGGGGGCAGCACGACCATCAGGGATGCCAGCGGCACCATCGGCGGGAGCAGTCGGCGTAGTTCCCGCAGCGCCGCGCCCTCGGCGCCGAACACCGCGCGAAGGATGACGTTGAGGGTGATCCGCATCATCGGTTCCAACGTCGCGAACTCTTGCCCCTCATGCCAGTCCGCGGTCTCCCGGGCCACCTCTTCTGCCACGATCGCTTCGTAATCGGCCATACGCTTGCCGTGAAACGGGGGCATGAGCAACTTGCGTCGGGCACGATGCTGCTCACCGTCGAGGCTGAACGTCGATCCCGGGCCAAGTACCGTGCCGAGATTCGAAGCCCGGGCCACCAGGTCGCTGCTGGTGGAGAAGAGCTCCCTGACCAACTCCGGATCGCTGATGATCATGGTGCGGCCGAAGATCGGCAGGTTCACGGTGAAGCAGTCGCCATAGCGCGCTGCAGCCGCATTCACCGCCCTGCGCCGGGCGGTAAAGAACACCAACGCGGCAGCCGCTTTCGGGATACGCGGACCTGGCGGCAAACGGACAGGGTCGGAGGTGGCCTCTGCCATCGGTGGCTATCTCGTCAAATCGTTTCGGCTAAGCAGCGCGATGGAGGCATGCTTGCTCTTCATGCCATAGACGCTGATTACAGCCTCTCCTTCACCGCCGCAGATAGCCGTGCGCCGTCGGCCTTGCCGGCCGCGATCGCGGTGGCCGCCTTCATCACCGCCCCCATCTGTCGCATGCTCGGCCGTTCGCCGACTTCCTCAGCGATCTGGGCGATCGCGGTGTCGACCACGTCCGCCACTTCGGCTTCGGTCAGCGGGGTAGGCAGATACTCGTCGATGACGCGCATCTCGGCGTGCTCGGTGGCGGCCAGTTCGCCGCGACCGTTCTGGGTGTAGATCTCGGCCGACTCGACACGTTTCTTCGATTCGCGGGAGAGGACTTTGACGACCTCGTCATCGGACAGCTCGCGCGCCGATTTGCCTGATACCTCTTCCGTCTGGACCGCGGACAACAGCATCCGCAACGTCGCGGTTCGCAACCGGTCCTGCGCCTTCATCGCCGCGGTGAGGTCTGCACGTAGCCGTGCCTTGAGTTCCGACATGTCGTAAACGCTACCCGGCCCGCACAGCCCTACTCTCGATCA
>CAZCHU010000169.1:0-2711 GCA_964498215.1 uncultured Mycobacterium sp.
GTGAACACCGAGGACACCAGCTTGCGCAGGCGGGTGTGGTCGGGAGGTTCGATCGACAGCAGTGACGGCGGCTCGATGGGGTGCAGCAGCCCGGGGTGTGTCTTGCGGTTGATCCAGCGCAACGGTGCGGGCAGACCCGCTCCGAGCGACGAGACGCGGAAGTCTTCGGAGCGCAGAATCTCGTGGGCCACCTGATGGTCGACCGTCATCAGTACAGCACGGCACCGGATCACCGGGCCGCGGTCACGGATTTCGTCGGCAAAGGTAGCCGGATCGGCGCGTACGGCAGGGTCGGACATCAACCTGGCCTGTGGGTCGCCGTTGCGGCGGGCGCCGACTCTCGACAGCGCGCGAATCACGCCGTGCAGCGCCAACCAACGAATCCGGTGCTGCAGATTGGCTGACATCACACAAGTTTAAGCAGGGGTCTGAGATCGTCCAAGCGATCGAACAGGTGCCAGATGTATGAGGACGTCCCGTTTTCCCGCTGGGCATGCAGGTCGGCGAGTTCGGGGTCGTCGCAGTAGCTGTCGAAGGCCTCCTTGGAATCCCACTCGACCAGCACCAAGACCTTGCGCGGCGTGATGTCGCCGGCTGCCGATTCACGGAATCGACCCAGGGCGACGACCCGGCCTCCGTGCTTGGCGACTTCGGAAGGTGAACGCTTGGAGTACGCCAGGTACTCGTCGTTGTCGGCGAGGTCGAACAGGTTCAGCGCATACACCGTCATAACGGTGACGCTACGCCGCGAACGGCGCCCCGCCCGGCCGGCCCAACACGTAGACCCGCCAGCCCGCCCGTCGCCACGGCTCGCCGTCCAGGCAGTTACGGCCGTCGACAAGCACTTTGGCATTCACGACCGCGGCCAGCGTGTCGGGCTGCAGTTCGAGGAACTCGTTCCATTCGGTCAGCACCAACACCGCGTCGGCCCGATCGCAGGCCTCGACGACCGACGTCGAATAGTTCAGCGTGGGGAAGACGCGCCGCGAGTTCTCCATTGCCTGCGGGTCATAGACGTTGACGGTGGCACCGTTGAGCTGCAGCATTCCGGCCACGTTGAGCGCGGGCGAATCACGCACGTCGTCGGACTCGGGTTTGAATGCCGCGCCTAGTACGGCCACGTTGGCGCCCAGCAGGGAGCCACCGCACGCCCTGGTCGCCAGTTCCACCATCTTGGTGCGACGGCGCATGTTGATGCTGTCCACTTCCCGAAGGAACGTCAGCGCGTGGTTGGCACCGAGCTCCCCCGCGCGGGCCATGAATGCGCGGATGTCCTTGGGTAGACAGCCACCCCCGAACCCGAGTCCGGCGTTGAGGAATCGACGTCCGATTCGGGCGTCATACCCGAGGGCGTCGGCCAGCAGTGTGACGTCAGCGTCGACTGCTTCGCATACCTCCGAGATCGCATTGATGAACGAGATCTTGGTCGCCAGAAAGGCATTCGCCGACACCTTCACCAGTTCAGCGGTCTGCAGGTCAGTCCGAAGGAAGGGCACCGCGTCATCGACCATGGGTGCGTACAGCTCCCGAATCACCCTCTCAGCCAGCACCGAATCCCGTTGCACACCAAGCACTATGCGATCCGGGTGCAGGGTGTCCTGGACGGCGAAGCCTTCGCGCAGGAACTCCGGATTCCAGGCGACCTCGACGCTGACTCCCTCGGGTGCCAGGCTTGCCGACCGTTTGCACAGCTCGGCTGCCGTGCCGACCGGCACGGTCGACTTGCCCACGATCACGGCGGGACGGCGCAGGAGCGGCACCAGCGTGTCGATGACGGCGTAGACATGACGTAGATCGGCTCCATACTCGCCCTTCTTCTGCGGGGTGCCCACCCCGAGGAAGTGCACGTCGGCGAAGTCGGCCGCCTCCGCGTAGTCGGTGGTAAAACGCAACCGGCCGCGGTTAATGTTGCGCTGGAGCATTTCTCGGAGCCCGGGCTCGTAGAACGGAACGTCTCCGCTCGATAGCTTGGCGACTTTGCCCGGGTCGATGTCGACGCCGATGACGTCATGGCCCAGCTCGGCCATTCCCACCGCGTGGGTCGCGCCGAGGTACCCGGTTCCGAAAACGGTGCATCGCATACTGCCTTCTATAGGCAGCCAGGATGAGCTGGCCGCTACGTGACACTGAGCGTCAGGCCAACGGCAGGTGACGAATGCTATTCCGAAGAGCAGACGATCGGGAGGCAGCCGCCACCGGAACCGCCACTTCTCGCGTTACTGCCACTGGAGGAGCTCCCGCCGGACCCGCCGCCACGGCTCGATCCGCTGGGACTCGATCCGCTGGAACTGGAACCAGAACCCGCGCCGGAACTGCTCGATGACCCCGACGCGCCAGGGCTCCCAGAGCCTCTGCTGGCACCACCGGAGGATCCCACAGGATAGTCGGCACCGGGGCTCGACCCACCGGAACTCGGCGCGCCACCGGAGCTGGAACCAGAACCCGGGCCGGAACTGCTCGACGACCCCGACGTGCCAGAGCTCCCAGGACCTTGAGACCCCGCGCTACCGCTCGTGGAGGAACTTACGGAAAGCTCAGCGCCGGGGCTCGACCCACCGGAACTCGACGCGCCGCTGGAACTGGAACCAGGAACCGCGCCGGAATCACTCGACCCCGAGCCCGAGCCAGGCGAGCCCGAACCGCCAGATCCCGACCCCCCCGAACTCGAACCCGAGCCGCTGGAGCTCGAACCCGAGGAACCTGTGGAACCG
>CAZCHU010000169.1:2811-6552 GCA_964498215.1 uncultured Mycobacterium sp.
GAGGAACCTGTGGAACCGGAGGAACCGTCCGTGCCGGAACCGGAATCACTGCCAGTCCCCTGAGGTTGCTGCGGCACCTGTGGGAGCTGAGGCATCTGCGGGAACTGCCCGTCTTGCGACTCGTTCGAAGGAAACAACCAGCTGCCGTCCGGTGGCGTCCATTGCGTCCACTCGGGCCACTGCCACTGCGGTTGCGGTGGCACGATCACCGGTGGCGGCACCACCACCGGAGGTGCGACTACCGGAGGAGGCGCCACCGGCGCAGGGGGCGGTGCGGCCGGCGCGGGAGGCGGTGCGGCCGGCGCGGGAGCCTCCACGAAAACCGTCCGCGGCGTCTGAACCGGAACCTGCTGAACAACAGGTATTGGCGGCTCGATGGTCTCGGGGGGCGGGGGCGCGATCGGTTGCCGAGCTTCCCGAACCGGTGTCGGAACCTGGCTGCTGGGCACGATGATTCCCTCGGCCGGGCTGGGCCGCTGATCGGCGGTCGGCCGGATACTGACTGCCAATGAGATCGCGAGCGCCACGACGCCGACGACAAAAATAGCGGTGAGTGCGCTACCGACCAGCAGGAACGGTTTGTGTTCCTCTTCGACCGTCCGGGCCTCGGTCTGGGCGTACTCGTCGACGACGTCGTCCGTGGCCTCGACGGTCGCCGGAGGCAGTTGGGTCTCGACATCGGCCGGACCGGCACACTCGGGTCCGACGGCGGCGCCGTCAGGGTCCTGGGAATACGCCAGGCCGACGGTGGACGCTTCGAAGGCGGGGACCGTGGCCGACGCCAGGGCCGCTCCCCGGGCCAGCGCCAGCTCGCCGTCCTCCGGAGCATTGACCGGGAACGGCACGAGGTGCTCGAGGTGTGCCTTCACCGAGCCGACCTCGACGCCGGAGCCGACCACAAACAAACCCTGCGGCGGGGGCTTCTGAGTGGCGACACCATCGGCCACCTCGGTCAGCACGGCCACCGCGTCCGCATCGTGCAGCCTGCGGCTGAGCACTGTGACCACTGCGCCGTCATCGGTCTGCACGACCGATAGCGTCGCGGTATCGCGATTGACGAACAGCAGCGCGGTGGTGTGGTAGCCGACAGCTCGGCCGACAGCCTGCGCAAGCGCGGCGGCCGCCTGCCCCTCCGATACGAGCATGACGTCGTCGATGCCATCGGCGGCCAATGCATCACGCAACGCCGACGCTTCGGCGGGGTCGCTCCACGTGACACCGATCGACGTTAGGTGATGACCTCCCGCCTTAGCGCTTTCCCTGGTACCCAATACAGCCGAGACAACCTGGCCGGCTACGTTTGCTGAACCCTGAACCGAGGGGACCTCGAACACATCGTGATCGACGGTGACGCCATCCGCATTTTCGCCTTCGACCAGCACCATGCGGACGGTCGCGGGCGCCATAGACACACCCAGTGCGATGTCCACAAATCCCTCCACATTTGTTTGCTATGGCTAGTCGGCATCAGCGCTCGCCCAGCCACGACAAGCCGTCAACTAGATGTTTCATCGCCCCCAGACGGCGCGCCGTTACACCGGCCGGCGTTAGCTGGACGGCCCAGAAACGCACCCCTGCGCACGGTTGCTGCAGACGAACCGCGGGGTTCAATGTTGCGCTGACCTCGACGGTCAGCGTTCGCCTAGGCGCTCCGGTCCCGCCCCGGGTCCAGACGTTCCCGGACGTCTCGACGGCAGGTGCCCGTGCACGCCTTCGGCGTAGGCGGTTTCCGCGTGCTGGGCGAAGTCGACGCCGGTGGTCTCGTCTTCCGCACTGACACGAAAGCCCAACACCCGGTCGACGAGTTTGGCCAGCAGGAAAGATGCCGCGAACGCGTACAACGCGACCACGACCGCGGCGAGCACCTGCTTGCCGAGTTGGGCCACGCCGCCACCGAAAAAGAGGCCCTCAGGACCCGCGGTCATCACCTCAGTGGCGAGCAGCCCGATCAACAGCACACCCACGACACCGCCGACGAAGTGCACGCCGACGACATCGAGTGAATCGTCGTAGTTCCATCTGAACTTCAGACCCACCGCGAACGCACAGACGATCCCGGCCGCGAAGCCAACGATCAGGGCACCGAGGGTATTCACGGTTCCGCAGGACGGGGTTATGGCGACCAGGCCTGCGACCACACCCGAGGCCGCCCCGAACGTTGTCGGTCGACCGTCGCGGAACTGCTCGACGGCCAACCAGCCGAGCATGCCAAGACAGCCCGCAACGAGGGTGTTCAGGAAGATCGCCGCCGCTGTGCCATCAGCTGCCAGCGCCGAACCTGCATTGAAGCCGAACCAGCCAAACCACAGCAGTCCCACACCCAGCAGCACGAAGGGCAGGTTGTGCGGGCGCATCGCGTCTGACTTGAAGCCGATTCGAGGCCCGAGCACCAAGGCCAGCGCGAGAGCCGAGGCACCCGAGACGATCTCGACGACGAGACCCCCCGCGTAGTCCAGCACTCCAAGCTCCGAAAGCCATCCGCCTGGGCCCCATACCCAATGCGCCACGACCGCGTACACCACCACCGACCAGATGGGAACAAAGATCATCCAAGCCGCGAACTTGGCACGATCGGCGATCGCCCCACTGACCAGGGCCGCGGTGAGGATCACGAAACTGAGTTGAAAAGTGACGAACAGCAGTTCAGGGATCGACGCGCGCACGGTGCTCGGATCGATCCCGAACATGCCCATGTGGGACAGGTTGCCGATCAGGCCTCCGCCGACGTCGTCGGAGAACGCCAGCGTGTAGCCCACCAGCAGCCAGGCCACAGTGCACAGCGGGATGGCGATGAAGCTCATCATGATCATGTTGAGCACACCGGTGGTGCGGACCATGCCCCCGTAGAAGATGGCCAGGCCAGGGGTCATCAGCAGAACGAGCGCGGTACTAGCCAGCAGCCAGGCGGTAGCGGCAGGGTCAATCTGTGGCAATTCGGGCCCCCTAAACAGTCCCGCAGAGCATAGGTGGCCGCCTCAGGGCGATTTGATGAAGTTCACGTATGAGCGCGACGGAGTGGGGCCACGCTGCCCTTGATACTTCGAACCGGCCTTGGTGCTCCCATAGGGATGCTCAGCGGGACTGGTCAGCCGCAGCAGGCAGAGCTGGCCTATCTTCATTCCGGGCCATAGCGTGATCGGCAGGTTCGCGACGTTCGACAATTCGAGGGTGATGTGTCCGGAGAACCCCGGATCGATGAATCCGGCCGTCGAATGGGTGAGCAGCCCGAGCCGGCCCAGCGAGGACTTACCCTCTAACCGTCCCGCCAAATCGTCGGGCAGCGTGCAGCGCTCCAGTGTCGCGCCAAGCACGAACTCGCCCGGATGCAGTACGAACGGCTCATCCACCTTGGGCTCGACCAGCGTCGTCAAGTCATCCTGGCGCTGGGCGGGGTCGATGTGCGTGTAGCGGGTGTTGTTGAAGACCCGAAACAAATTGTCGAGCCGCACGTCGACACTGGACGGCTGGATCAAGTCGTCCTCGAAGGGGTCGACACCGAGCCTTCCGGCCTGGATCTCGGCGCGAATATCGCGGTCGGAGAGCAGCACCGCACGAGCGTAGCCGTCGCCCCGCACCCCACCGGCACGCGGTGCACATGCAAGACCGTTCATCTGCCGGGCTGTGCGATACCCGCGCGGTGTCGTGGACTTGAGCGCGAAACAGCCATCGCGCTCAGCATTCGATGTAATTGACCGCGACGTTGACGGCGAGCCCGCCGGCGGCGGTCTCCTTGTACTTGGA
>CAZCHU010000170.1:0-6500 GCA_964498215.1 uncultured Mycobacterium sp.
TTGAACTCCACCCGGGTGGAGTAATTCGTCATAATCTTTCGGTGACTTCCCCTCCGCACGAGCCGCAGGTACCACACGACAAATCTGGTGTCACCCCCACCTGGCCGGTGGTCCTGGGCAGGTTGACCACAGGTCAGGCGCTTGCGCCCGGGCAGGCGGCTTGGGCAATGGACCACATCATGGCCGGTACCGCCACCCCGGCCCAGATCGCCGCCTTCGGCGTGTCGCTCAAGATGAAGGGTCCCACGCCGGCGGAGGTAGCCGAATTGGCCGACACCATGCTCGTGCATGCGCGCCGCGTGCCCACCGACGGAATCGGAACCGCGACAGTGGACGTGGTGGGTACCGGCGGTGACGGCGCCAACACCGTCAATCTGTCCACGATGGCCGCCATCGTGGCGGCTGCCGCCGGGGTGCCTGTGGTCAAACACGGCAATCGTGCCGCCTCATCGCTGTCGGGCGGTGCGGACACCCTTGAAGCCCTCGGGCTGCGTATCGACCTGGGACCCGACGAGGTGGCCCGTTGCGTCGCTGAGGTGGGTATCGGTTTCGCGTTTGCCCCGCAATTTCATCCGTCCTACCGGCATGCGGGCGCGGTGCGACGCGAGATCGGAGTGCCGACGGTGTTCAACCTGCTCGGTCCGCTGACGAATCCCGCAACGCCACAGGCGGGCCTGATCGGTTGCGCGTGGGCCGACCTGGCCGAGGTAATGGCCGGCGTGTTCGCGGCTCGTGGGTCCAGCGTTTTGGTCGTGCACGGCGACGACGGTCTCGACGAGCTGACGACCACCACGACGAGCACGATGTGGCGGGTGCAGGCCGGCACCATCGAGCGTTTGACGTTTGATCCGGCCGCATTCGGCTTCCGGCGCGCTGACATCGCCGAGTTGGTCGGTGGCGATGCCGAATCCAACGCAGCGGAGGCCAGGTCGGTGCTCGGTGGCGCCAAGGGGCCGATCCGTGATGCGGTGCTGCTGAATGCCGCAGGCGCATTGGTCGCCCACGCGGGACTATCCAGCGACGCCCAATGGGTTCCGGCCTGGGAGTCCGGCCTGGTCCGCGCGACCGAGGCGATCGACTCCGGGGGAGCCGAACAGCTGCTCGCGCGTTGGGTGCGGTTCACCCAGCAGCTGTGAAGTGGCCAGCTGTTCGCTGGCATGGCGCGCCGAGCGGGCCGACGCCGCCCACGTCGACCAGCGCCCGGCCGCGCCAACTGGCGAGCAGTAACCTTCGTCGGCGCGCACGATCCGGACCCCGGGCTGGGCGAGCCAGCGCGTAAGCAGGGCAGCCTCCTCGACCAGTGCGCCGCCCAGCGGTTCCGCGGTGGGTAGGACCGACTGCCCGGCGGCGCAGAGAGCGTCGACGACGGGCATCGGTGGTACTCCGCGGGGCGCCACCCCGGCGGCCGCGAGCTGGCCGTGCCGAATCACCGCGAGATGCCAACCGTGCTCGCCGTCGGGTTTGGCGGCCACCATCTCGGAGATGGATGCCAGTGCCCGCAGCCGCTGACCGCGCCACAGTACGTCGATGGCGGCCGCTGCGCGGTCGCGCAGCCGTGCGGCGGTCTCATAGCGTTTGCGATCGGCCAGCCCGGCAATATGCGATAGCGCCGCCGCGAGCGGATCACCACTGCGACCGTCTATGAGCGCGAGCGCAGCTTGAACCGCTGGGGCATATGCGGCGGCCCCGATATCGCGAGCTGCCGGGCATCCGGAAACCTCCCGCTCGGGACAGGCCGGTCCATGCATTGCCGAGCGGCCAAGCCGGGTCGTGCAGGTGCGTACGCCGGTGAACCGCGCTATCAGCGCCGCGACCTCCAAGGCGTCCGCTCGCGATCGGAACGGCCCGACAGTGCTGTCGTTGCGCGGCGTTCGCACAGCGGAAAGCCGTGGGAAGGCTTCGTCCGTCAAAGTCAGCCACCACCAGCGCCGGGGGAACTTCGATCGACGGTTGTAGGGGGGTGCGTGGGCGGCCAGCAGGCGCAGTTCCCGGACACCGGCCTCAAGATCGTGGGCGCACTCGACGTGATCGACCGCGACGGCTAGAGATGTCATCTCCTTGATCCGTGTCCTGGGGTCGGCACCGTTGAAGTACTGCGACACCCGTCGGCGCAAATCGACGGCGGTTCCGACGTAAAGCACCTCTGCCGACGGCCCCCGGAACAGGTACACGCCGGGGGATTGCGGCAGGCTCCGGGCGAGATGACGCTTGCCGCGCTGCGCGGGCGTCACATTCGGCAGGTATGAGCGCAGCTCAGGGTAGGTGTGCACGCCCTGGTTGCCGACGCGCTCAATGAGGCCGTGCAGCACGTCGACGGTGGCGCGGGCGTCGTCTAGGGCGCGGTGGGTAGGTGTGGTTGACGCGCCGAACAGCCGCGCGAGAGCGGACAGTCGAACGCTGGGCGCCTCGTCCCGGGTGAGTGCTCGGCGCGCCAACCGAACCGTGCACAGCACCGGCGGCTTGGGCCACGGGAGATCGCTGCGTTCTGCCGCCGCGCGCAGGAAACCGATGTCGAAACCGGCGTTATGGGCGACGAGTACCGCGCCTCGGCAGAACTCGAGAAAAGAGGGCAGTACCGCCTCTATTCGAGGGGCGTCGAACACCATCGCCGAGGTGATGCCGGTCAACGCGACGATCTGGGGCGGGATGGCGCGGCCCGGGTCGACCAGGGTGGCGAACTCGCCGAGCACCTCGCCACCGCGCACCTTGACTGCGCCGATCTCGGTGATCGAATCGTGTCCCTCTCCCGAGGGCCGGCCACCAGTGGTTTCGAGGTCGACGACGACGAACGTGGTTTCCCGCAGGGTCGGGTCAGCGAACGGATCGAGATCGGCGAAGCTCAGCTGACCCATGCGCTGAAAGTAGGCGCCACGGGTGACAACCCGAGCCAACCCCGCCGAGTCTGAGTCGGGAAAACGTCGCATTCCCGACTTGTCGGTACCCGCCGATACGGTGCGGAGCAATCCGATCGAGAGGACGACTGCGATGGCACACGAACAACAGCAGCCGGGTGCATTACCCGGCTTGGAGAGTGAGACCGGGTCGGTGAAGATCGACTGCGACGACTGCGCGGTCCGGGGTGCCGGATGCCAGGACTGCGTCGTGAGTGTCCTACTGGGTGTGCCCGAAACTTTGCTATCGGATGAGCGCCGGGCGCTGGAGGTGCTCGCTGACGTGGGTATGGCTCCGCGGCTGAGGTTAGTGCCCATTCGCCGGCGTGATGACTCAGGCGTGGCCTGACGACACGCTCCGAGACAGAGTGTGAACCGATCACAGAAGAGCCTGCTAGATTTGCGACTTCCGTTGGACAACGCCGATGCCGTTTCGTAACCTATCTGAGACCTAAGTGAGTTCGAAGCGGCTATTGCGGCAGTTGTAGGGACAAGAAATCTTGAGGTTGGATCGCGTGCATCGGAACATCCGTCGTTCTCGGCGACCCCTGATCGGCCTGGTTGCCGGTCTGACGGTTTTCGTGTCGTTGGTGGCCGGGCAGGCTCTAGCCGACCCCGCCGACGATGCGCTGGCAAAGCTCAACGAGCTCTCGCGGCAAGCCGAACAAACCACCGAGGCCATGCACTCGGCGCAGCTGGATCTGAACAACAAGCTCGAGGTTCAGCACGCGGCCGAAGCCAAGCATGCCAGCGACATCGCGGCTGTGGAGTCAGCCAAGGCGCAGCTGGCAACGTTCCAGAACGCGGTCGACACGCTGGCCGCCTCTCAATACATGGGTGGTCGTACCTCCGGATTCGACGCGATGCTGACGGCCACATCGCCGCAAGGGCTGATAGACCAGCTTTCCGTGCAGCGAGTGATGGCGCACGAGATGCAGGCCCAGATGGCCGGCTATCGGGAGTTGGGTAGGCAAACCCAACTCGCCGAACAGGCGTCGGCCGCATCGGCCGCCGAGGCCAAGATGGCGGCCGAGCAGGCTGCGGCCGTGCGTGCTGACCTGCAATCCAAGCAGAGCGAGTTGCAGGTGCAGATTGCCATCGTCAAGGCGCAGTACGAAGCGCTGACCCCGACTCAGCGGGAGGTGCTTGCCGCCCTGCCCCCGCCACCACCCGCCCCACCGGCGGAAGCGCCGCCGGGACAGGACCCAGCGGTCCTGGCTGCACCCCCGGCCCCGGAACCTCTGCCCGGCCCGCCCGAGCTGATGCCCCCGGGCGATGTCGCACCCCCCGGGGCGCCTCACTCGGGCACGGTAATCCAGGCCGCCCTGAGCCGGATCGGCTCTCCGTACTCGTGGGGTGGGTCCGGTCCGGGCGCGTTCGACTGTTCGGGTCTGGTGATGTGGTCGTTCCAGCAGGCCGGCATTTCGCTGCCGCACTCCAGCCAGGCGCTGGCCAACGGCGGGCAGCCCGTATCAACAGACCAGATGCAGCCCGGTGACTTGGTCACCTACTACTCCGACGCGTCGCATGTCGGCATCTACATCGGCGATGGAATGATGGTGCACGCCTCGACCTACGGCATCCCGGTGCGAGTCGAGCCTGTGCACAATGCGCCGATCTACAACGTCCGGCGTTACTGAGACGGCCCGCGCGGTTTACCGGCGTCGACTCGGCGCGGTTCTCGGCGCCGAGCTGATCTGCGCAGCATTCCTGGTGGGCGGGCCTCAGGCCGTCCCTTCTGAACCCGCCGTCGCGACTCCGCTGCCTGCCGTTGCCACCGCTTCGCCGCGCGCGGCGGCGATGCCGGACGGCCGGACCGCACAACTGATCGACCTGGGTGCCCCCGGCGGGGCCGCAGTGCTGGACCGCATTTCGGTCGAGCTACCCGGTGCAGCTGACGCGGTAACGGCGTTCTGGGGTTCAGGATGGCCGCGGGATGTTCTCATCGTGTTGGCAGGTTCAGCGGAGCAGTTTGCCGCATTGGGGGCCGGCGGCACCGGTATCGCCGCGACCACGACTGCGGACCGAATCATGTTCGCGCCGGGTGTCGCAGCCATCAACTCCACCGATCTCCGTACCGTGCTTCGTCATGAGCTCTTCCACTACGCTGCGCGTGCCGTGACCGCCGCAGATGCGCCGATGTGGCTGACTGAGGGAGTCGCCGATTTCGTCGGCCGCGCCGAGACCGCGCAATCGCCGACGTGGTCGTCGGCGGCCCGGTCGGGGCAACTGCCGACCGATGCCGAACTGACCATCGCGGGCCCGGCCCGCTCGGCGGCCTATGACCGGGCCTGGTCGTTCGCTTCGTATGTGGCCGACATCTACGGTGCTGACCGGCTGCGGGCGCTGTACCTCGAGGCTTGCGGTCAGGGCCATCCCGATGTCGCAACCGCAGTCCGGAATACGCTCGACATCGAGTTGCCCGCGTTGCTTGCCCGGTGGAGCCAATGGCACAGCAGTTGATCGGGCACCCATGAGCCGGGTCCTGCTGGTGACGAACGACTTTCCGCCTCGCCGGGGCGGTATCCAGTCCTACCTCGAGGCACTGGTCACCCGCCTCGCCGGATCCGGCGTTTCGGGTGGTCACACGATGACGATCTACGCGCCGAACTGGAAAGGCGCGCAGGACTATGACAGATCATTCGCGGCAGCGGCTACGGGATGCCACATCGTGCGGCACCCGGGCACCCTGATGCTGCCCGAGCCGACGGTGGCGCTGCGCATGCGACGGCTCATTGCTGAACGCGATATCGACACGGTGTGGTTCGGCGCCGCCGCCCCGCTGGCGCTGATGGGCCCTATCGCCCGCAGGGCCGGCGCCGGTCGCATCATCGCGAGCACGCACGGCCACGAGGTCGGCTGGTCGATGTTGCCCTTGGCGCGAAAGGCACTGCGCCGCATCGGCAACGACACTGACGTGGTGACCTACATCAGCGCCTACACGCGTCGGCGGATCGCCTCGGCATTCGGGCCGGAGGCGGCATTGGAGTTGGTGCCTCCCGGCGTGGACACTGACCGGTTCACCCCCGACGAGGTTGCGCGGGCCGAACTGCGAGCCCGCTACCGTCTTGGCGGCCGCCCGGTCGTGGTGTGCGTGTCCCGGCTCGTGCCACGAAAGGGCCAGGACACGCTGATCCGTGCGCTACCGGCAATCCGGGAACGAGTGCCCGGCACCGCGCTGGTGATCGTCGGCGGTGGCCCCTACCGGACGACGCTGCAGCGGCTGGCGCACACATTCGGGGTCGCCGACCATGTTCTGTTCACCGGCGGGGTACCCGGCGATGAGCTGGCCGCGCACCACGCCATGGCCGATGTCTTCGCAATGCCGTGCCGGACCCGCGGGGCAGGCCTGGACGTTGAGGGCTTGGGCATCGTCTACCTGGAGGCGTCGGCGTGCGGGGTGCCGGTGGTAGCCGGACGTTCGGGCGGGGCGCCGGAAACAGTGCTCGACGGCGAGACGGGCTTCGTCGTCGAGGGTGGCGACCAGGGCGCCGTCGTCGCGGCCATTGGTGATCTGCTGGCCGATCCCCACCGTGCCGCAGCCATGGGTATGGCCGGTCGTCGCTGGGCGGTTGACCACTGGCGGTGGGACCGCCAAGCCGAACGCCT
>CAZCHU010000171.1:0-6488 GCA_964498215.1 uncultured Mycobacterium sp.
AGACGCAGTGCGTCTCGGGGTGTTCCTGGCTGTCTGCCTGCTGGGCGTGTTCGGTTTGTTCGCCGTGTTCGGGCAGATGCGTTTCGGCGAGAAGGATTACGAGTACCACGCGGCGTTCAGCAACGTGACTGGGCTGAAGGCCAACGATTTCGTCCGGATTGCCGGTGTCGAGGTCGGCAAGGTCAAGACTGTCGAGATCCAGCCCGACACCACCGCCCTGGTCGAGTTCACCGCTGATGATTCGGTGGTGCTCACTGAGGGAAGCCGGGCTGTCATTCGCTACGACGACCTGATCGGCGGTCGCTACCTGGCTCTGGAAGAGGGTGCGGGCGGGACGCAGAAACTGAATCCGGGCGATACCATTCCGTTGGCCCGCACATCGCCGGCGCTGGATCTCGACGAGCTGATCGGCGGGTTCCGGCCTCTGTTCCAGGCGCTGGATCCCGAGCAGGTGAACGCGCTTTCTGGGCAGCTCATCAGCGCCCTGCAGGGTCAGGGCGGCACCATCAACTCGTTCCTGGCCCAGACCGCGGCGCTGACGAGCACGCTCGCTGATCGTGACCAGTTGATCGGCTCGGTCATCGTCAGCTTGAACACCGTGCTCGGATCGCTCGGGGATCAGAGCGACCAGTTCGCCACGGCCGTCGACGCGCTTTCGGAACTGGTGGAGGGCCTGGAGGCCCGCGGTGAGGACATCAGCAACGGATTGGCCTACACCAATGCCGCGGCGGGCAATATTGCCGACCTGTTGGTCGAGGCCCGGCCGCCACTGCAGAAGGTGGTCGCGGAGACCGACCGGACGGCTGGGATCGTGGTGGCCGACCATGAGTACTTCGACAACCTCATCAACACACTGCCCGATGCCTACCAGGCGCTGGCCCGGCAAGGCCTCTACGGCGACTTCTTCAGCTTCTATCTGTGTGACCTCGTCTTGAAGATGAACGGAAAGGGTGGACAGCCCGTGTACATCAAGGTGGCCGGTCAGTCCACCGGGAGGTGTGCGCCCCGATGAAGCCTTTCAGCGACCGTAATCAGTTCGTCATCGGCGCCGTCGGCATCGGTGCCACCGCGGCCATCGTGCTGGGATCGGTGAACTACCAGAGCTTGCCGTTCGTCGAAACCGGCCGCGAGTACACCGCATACTTTGCCGAGGCCGGCGGGTTGAACCCTGATGCAGCGGTGCAGGTTTCGGGTTTCAAGGTTGGCCAGGTGAGGTCGATTGAACTGGACGGACCCCAGGTCCTGGTGAAGTTCACCGTGGACAAAGGCATCCGGCTCGGTGACCGCACCGAAGCCGCGATAAAGACCAAAGGGCTACTGGGCAACAAGATCCTGGAGGTAACCGCGCGGGGGGAAGGTAAGCAGGAAGGCACCATCCCACTGGATCGCACCCGATCGCCCTACCAGCTACCGGACGCTCTGGGTGATCTGGCGACCACAATCAGTGGTCTGAACACTGACCAGCTCTCCGACTCGCTGCGGGTGCTCTCCACGACGTTCGCCGACACGCCGCCGCAACTGAAGATCGCCGTCGAGGGTGTGGCGCGGTTCTCCGACACCATCAGCAAGCGCGATGCAGAGCTACGCGCCCTGCTCGGTAACGCCAACAAGGCGACGACAGTCCTGGCCGAACGTAGCGAGCAGGTCGTCAGCCTGGTCTCCAACACCTCGGCATTGTTGGCAGAACTGCAGAACCAAAGCGCGGCGGTAGACCAGATTTCGGGCAACATCTCTGCGCTCAGCCAGCAGCTACAAGGTTTCATCGGCGAGAACCGCGAGACCATGAAACCCGCCTTAGAAAAACTCAACGGCGTGTTGACGATCCTGGACAACCGCAAGGAACGGTTGCAGCTGTCGCTGAACCTGTTGAACCAATACAACATGTCGCTGGGTGAGTCGGTATCGTCGGGGCCGTTCTTCAAGAACTACGTTGCCAACCTGCTGCCAGGACAGTTCCTGCAGCCGTTCATCGACGTTGCCTTCTCTGACCTTGGCCTCGACCCCAACGTGCTGTTGCCGTCCGAGCGCACCGATCCCCCGGTGGGCCAGCCGGGAACACCTGCGATGCCGGTGCCGTATCCCAGGACCGGTCAGGGTGGCGCACCCCATATGACGATCCCGGACGCCATCACCGGCAATCCTGGCGATCCCGGGTGCGGCCCGCCGGGCATACCGTTGCCCGGCCCGACAGGCTGCTATCCGTATCGGGAGCCGCTGCCCGCGCCGCCGCCGGGTAGTGCGCCTCCGGGCCCGCCCGCGCCGGCTCCCGCCGGGCTGGAGTCCATAGCCGTACCGACACCGAAGCCGGTCTACGTTCCCGCCCCGGGTGAAACGCCTCCGGCCGGCGCGGCGGAGGGAACCTCATGAAAAACCGTCGGAATCTGGTAGCTGTGGCGCTGGCCGTGCTGTTGGTCGCCGGTATCGCCGTGCTCTTGCGTACAAGCGACAAGGTCAACCGCATCAACGTGGTGGCCTACTTCGACAACAGCAACGGTATTTACGTCGGAGACGACGTCCGTATCCTCGGCGTACCCGTGGGTAGCATCGAGTCGATCGAGCCCCAACCCGAACGGGTGAAGATCTCGTTCTGGTACGACAGCAGCTATGACGTGCCGGCCGACGCGAAAGCCGCGATCCTGTCGCCGGCGCTGGTGACCTCGCGAGCAATTCAGCTCACACCGCCATATACGGGCGGACCGGTGATGACCGACAACACCGTGATCCCTGAGGAACGCACTGCGGTACCCGTCGAGTGGGATGACGTGCGCCAGCAGTTGCAAACACTCAGCGAAACGCTGCAGCCGACCGAGCCCGGCGGGGTGAGTCCGTTGGGGTCGGTGATCAACACGACCGCTGACAACCTACGGGGCCAGGGTGCCGACATCCGCAACACGGTTATCAAGCTGTCGCAGGCGATCTCGGCGCTGGGCGACGAGAGCACCGATATCTTCTCCACGGTGAAGAACCTGGCGATCCTGGTGTCGGCGCTGCAGGACAGCACGAACCTGATGCGGCAGCTGAACCAGAATCTGGCCTCTGTCACCGGGCTGCTGGCTGACGATCCGGGTGAAGTGGCCAGTGCGGTCCGGGACCTCAACGCGGCGGTCGGCGAGGTGGAAACCTTCGTCGCCGAGAACCGTGAGACGTTGGGCACCACATCGGAAAAGCTGGCGGGTGTCACCACAGCGCTCAACGAGAGCTTGGACGACGTTGAGCAGTTCCTGCACCTCGCACCCACGTCGCTGCAGAACTACAACAACATCTACCAGCCCGCCCAGGGTGCGGTGAGTGCCATCTTGGCGGTCAACAACTTCGCCAACCCGATCCAGTTCCTTTGCGGCGCAGTGCAAGCGGCGTCTCGCTTGGGGGCCGAGGAGTCGGCGAAACTGTGCGTGCAGTACCTGGCCCCGATCATGAAGAACCGGCAGTACAACTTCCCGCCGCTGGGGCTCAACCAGCTCATCGGTGCCACGACCCGGCCGAACGAGCTCACCTACAGCGAGGACTGGTTGCGGCCCGACTACATTCCGCCGGGTGGTCCTGCACCAGCCGCGGGACCGCCTCCGCCGGCTGCGGCACCACCGCCGCCTTCGGTCCCGCTGCCCCCTCCTCCGCCTGGCGCGGTGGCGGTCTATCCGCCGCCGTTACCGGCTGAGGCGGTGTCAAAGACAACCCCGAATGACGAGCTTCTCGGCTTGATGATGCCGGCGGGAGTGGGCTCATGATGCGCGCTTTGCGGGTGCGGACGGCGGTGGTCGTGCCGTTGCTCGCGGTTGCCCTGGTCTCGTCCGGATGTGGCTGGCGCGGGTTGAACTCGGTGTCGTTGCCGGGTGTGGAGGGTGTCGGCCCGGGGTCGTACACCATCCAGGCGCAGATGCCCGACGTGGACAACGTCGAACAGAACTCCCGGGTCCGGGTAGGCGATGTCAACGTCGGCACCGTGACCAAGGTGGAGCGCCAGGGTTGGAACGCCTTGGTGACGATGGCGCTCGACGGCAACGTGGTGTTGCCCGCCAATGCGACCGCCAAGGTCGGCCAGACCAGCCTGCTCGGCTCGCAGCACATCGAACTGGCGCCGCCGGCCGATAAACCCGCCGAGGGCCGTCTCAAGGATGGTGCGCTGATTCCACTGGCGTCGGCGGGTGCCTTCCCGACGACCGAGCAGGCGCTGTCCGCGGTCGCGCTGCTTCTCAACGGCGGGGGTCTGGGCAATGTTCAGGACGTCACTGCCGCGCTGAGTGTCGCGTTCACGGGCCGGGAAGATGATCTGCGCAGTTTGATCGAGCAACTCGATATCGCGGTCGGGCACCTCGACGATCAGACCGACGACATCATCGATACCACGCAGAGTCTGGACAACCTGGTCGGGCAGATTGCCGACCAGAAGCCGGTGGTGGACAGAGCGTTGGAGACGATCCCCGATGCGCTGTCGGTGTTGCGTGACCAACGCGACACACTGTCGGAGGCGCTCGTGCAACTGGGCAGGTTCAGCGCGGTGACGGCTGACTCGGTCAACCAGACCAGGGAAGCACTCATCCAGGAACTCAGGGACCTCGGTCCGGTGTTGCAGTCGCTGGCCGATGCTGGTCCGGCGCTCACCCGGTCGTTGAGCTTCCTGCCGACGTTCCCGTTCCCGAAAGAGACGCTGACGAACTGGCTGCGTGGCGACTACGCCAACCTGACGCTGATTGTCGACCTGACGCTGAGCCGTCTCGACCAGGCCTTCTTCACCGGCACCCGGTGGGAGTGCGATCTGACCTGGCTGGAGCTGCAGTGGGGCCGCACGATCGGCCAGACACCCAGCCCCTGCAACGCGCCAAACTCGCCCTCGGTGGCGTGGAAGTCGCCTGGAACTACACAGGGCAACCCGTTGCTTGCGCCGTACCGCTGGGATCAGGGGCGTTGATATGCGTGTAACCAGACAGATGTTGATCCAGCTCGCAATCTTCTCGGTGGTGGCCTTCACCGCTATCGCGATCATGGTGTTCGGCTACATGCGGGTGCCGGCGATGCTGGGAATCGGTAAGTACAAGGTGACCCTCGAGTTGCCCGAGACCGGCGGTCTTTACGAGCGGAGCAACGTCACCTACCGGGGATCGCATGTCGGGCTGGTGGAAAACGTCCACCTGACCGATTCCGGTGTGGCGGCGGAACTGTCGCTTGATTCAAGCGTCGAGATCCCCGCTGATCTGATCGCTCAGGTGGGCAGCCGATCGGCGGTCGGTGAGCTTTTCGTGACGCTGTTGCCGCAGAGTTCCGATGGTCCCACTCTGAGCGATGGTGATGTCATTCCGCGGGCAGACGCGAGGGTGCCGACCAATGTGAACAAGGTCCTGGACCTGACGAACCGTGGCCTGGAGGCCATCCCTCGGGACAACCTCAGGACCGTCATCGACGAGGCCTACGTCGCGGTCGGTGGGCTTGGCCCGGAGTTGCGCCGATTGGTCTCCGGTTCGTCGAATTTGGCGATCGACGCCCGGGAGAACCTGGATTCTCTGATCACGGTGATCGATGACTCCAAGCCGATTCTGGACTCACAGATCGACACTGCGCCTTCGATCCGGGCCTGGGCCGGGAACCTGGCGAGCATCACCGGTCAGCTGCAGGGCGAAGACGGGTCGGTGTCAGGCATCCTCAGCAAGGGTCCTGGTGCGGCCGAGGAGGTGCGGGCGCTGTTCGACGACCTTCAGCCCACTCTGCCGATCGTGCTGGCCAACCTGGTAAGCGTCGGCGAGGTCGCCGTCACCTACCAGCCGAACCTTGAGCAGCTGCTGGTGCTGCTCCCGCAAGGCACCGCGGTGACGCAGGCCGTCGGGGTTGCGAAGAAGGGCACCAAGCAGGATTACATGGGTGACTACCTCACGTTCAACCTGAACTTGAACGTGCCGCCGCCGTGTACGACCGGCTTCCTGCCTCCCCAGCAGCAGCGGTCCGCGACGTTTGAGGACTATCCGCCGCGGCCGGAAGGCGATCTGTACTGTCGTGTGCCGCAGGATTCAGCGTTCAATGTGCGCGGTGCACGCAACATTCCCTGTGTGACCAAGCCTGGCAAACGTGCGCCGACGGCAAGAATGTGCAATAGCGATGAGGAATACGTGCCGTTGAACGACGGATACAACTGGAAGGGCGACCCGAACTCGACGTTGTCCGGACAGGCTATCCCTCACGTGCGGCCAGGTACGCCACGTTGGGAACCGGCGCCGGATGCGGTGCCAGAACCGGCGCCGGCACCGCCCCCAATGGCGGCCGCCGAGTATGACCCGGTGAGCGGCACGTACGTTGGACCGGACGGACGTGTGTACACACAGTCCAACCTGGCCCAGAGTGCCGCAGAGGAGCAAACATGGCAGACGATGCTGCTGCCCCCGACGGGGAATTGACAGAGTCGACGTCGGAACCGACCCCGAAAGACGATGTGGCGGAATCGACCGTCGTCGAGCCGGAGTCTGGTGCCGTCGCGACGACCGATGCTGTTGACGAGACCGCCG
>CAZCHU010000172.1:0-6484 GCA_964498215.1 uncultured Mycobacterium sp.
CCGCCCCTCCCTGCTCCGCGAGCGCGCGTGTCGGCACACCGACACGCCGCCTCAGCCGTACATCGGCGCACGCTCGCGAGGGGTGGACTGAGGCAGCATCAGGCTAGCAGCCGAATTAGAACACGTTCTATCAGAAATTCTGTCAGCCCGACAGAGGAGCCGATATGGCCGCGACACAGCGCAGGTACCGCAGGTACGGCTGAGGGATGGCCAGCGCGGTGAACGCCGACGGAGCCGGCTCAGCGGCGGGTGCACGCGCGCACCAGTCCGTCAGATATTGGCGATGATGTCCTGACGCTTCGCCGTGTACTCAGCATCGGTGATCGAACCGGTTGCACGGAGCGTCTCAAGCTCCTGAAGACGTTGCGCGGTAGTGGGTTCCGCGGGCGCAAGATAGGGCACGGAAGCCGGCGGCGGTGCCTGCTGAGCAGCAGCATGGCGAACGATAGCTTGTACCTGCTGGCGCGCAACAGGATTCGCACGCAGATCAATCATGTTGTTCAGGCTGATGTTGTGCGTCCTGAGCACCTGAAGAATCTCCATCAGCGGTTCGGTCTGCCCAGTCAAATCGTAGGTCTGGCCATTCAGACCATCCTGGGCCACACTGTACGTCGACGGCATCATCCCGCTGACGAAAGCGCTTCGTTCCCAGTCGATCTGGTATCCGTTTGTGGCCGGATCGACCAGCAGGACGAGCTTTCGACCGGTGATCATGGGCAGTCGTGACACCGATGCGATCACCCGGTCCTGTGTGGAGAACGGGGTGATGCCGGGACCAGCGACCTGCAAGTCGAGCTTGACCAGCGGCCTGTTGTTGATTCGGGTGGCGGTCTCGTGCATCCCGGTCACCTGTGCAAGAGCCAGCACACCGGATGCTTCGAGCTCCCGGGTTCTGGCGGACGATCGTGATCTGTGGGCGGTGATCGCCAGCGCTATGAGCACATCGATAGCCGTAACCAGCAGCCCGGTCCACAACATCCACTCGAGCATCGGATCGGCGGCGACGAAGTAGATGACCAGGAAGATCGGACCGACGATTCCGCACAGCAAGACAAGCAGCTGGACACGGACATAGCGCCAGAGGGCGGACATGGTCAGATTATCTCCGCATATCCCCGTCGATACGCTCGATTCCGGCAGCGACCCGGGGTCAGAAGGCCGCGCTGACTTCGATCTGGTTGGCGGCCGGCGTGTCGACCGGGCTTCCGTCGAGCAGCCCATACAACGGTAGCGTCCACGGATCGCCGGCAGCGGTACGCGCGTAGCTGGTGTGCACCGCCACAGCCACCGGGTTCATCTCGTCCTCGGCGTCGGGATCGTAGTCACATACCGCGTCCCCCAAATCGCACACGCTGATCGTGCGTGCGCCCATCGACACCGGCAGCGGGGCTGGAGCATGGGCGAGGATCGGCCAGTCCTGCGCGACACCCTTACCCCGGTCGGGCACGGCGCTGACCGACCCGATGTTGATCGTCGGATCCTGTGGCAACCGGTCGCCGTCCGCGATGAGCAGCGCGGCCGCTAATTGCGGATTCGCGTCCAGCGCATGCAGATTCCGGTGCACCACCATCGCACCCTGCGAATAACCTGCCAGTACTACCTGGCTGGTGGGGCACTGCGTCACAAAACTCCGGTACTGCTCACCCAACGCCTCGGTACCGGTGTCAACACTGCCGATAAACCCGAGCCAATCGAGAACCCCGGCATCTTCGGGCACCGGGCTGGCCGGGTACTCGACGGCTTCAGCGGTGATGGTGCGGCCGTCCTGCTCGACCAATTCGGCGAAGTCGCGGAATGACTTATGCACAACCCTGCCCATCCCGCCGTCGGCGGTCAGGTCCCCGCTGCGTTCACCCGACCCGGCTGCACCGATCCAGTGAACATCGGGACAGTCGGGCTGCGCGGACGCCGACCCGACCGAGAGTCCGAGCATGGCCACGCCACCGGTGATAGTGGCGCAGGCAAGTGCAGCGATACGTGAGGTCAAACTGAACCTAACTTTCATTGAGATGACGGCCGACCCCTCGACGGCCGTCCCCCGATACATCGTTACGTTCACCAGGCGCGTTACAGCAGGCTCACCCGCTCCGAACGTGCGCAAAATGCCAGCTTGGCTCGGCGCGTCGGGTACAGACACGCGCGCTCGCGGAGAAAGAGACAAAGAGAGGTGGCGCCCAACCTTTCGGGTGAGCGCCACCTGCTCCAGCGAAACCTACTTGATGATCTTGGTGACCCGCCCCGCGCCGACGGTGCGGCCGCCCTCGCGAATCGCGAAGCGCAGACCCTCATCCATGGCCACCGGCTGGATCAGCTTGACCGAAATGTCGGTGTTGTCACCGGGCATCACCATCTCGGTGCCCTCCGGCAACGTCACCACACCGGTCACATCGGTGGTGCGGAAGTAGAACTGCGGACGGTAGTTGTTGAAGAACGGCGTGTGACGGCCGCCCTCGTCCTTAGCCAGGATGTACACCTGACCCTCGAACTCAGTGTGGGGAGTAGTGGTGCCCGGCTTGATCACAACCTGGCCGCGCTCCACGTCCTCGCGTTTGATGCCGCGCAGCAGCAGACCGACGTTGTCGCCGGCCTGGCCCTGGTCGAGCAGCTTGCGGAACATCTCCACACCGGTGACCGTGGTCTTGGTGCTTTCCGGGCGGATCCCAACGATCTCGACTTCCTCGTTCACATTGACCACACCGCGCTCGACGCGTCCGGTGACCACCGTTCCGCGGCCGGTGATCGTGAAGACGTCCTCGACGGGCATCAGGAACGGCCGGTCGGTGTCGCGAACCGGATCCGGGATCGAATCGTCGACCGCTTCCATGAGATCCTCGACGGACTTAACCCACTTTTCGTCGCCCTCAAGCGCCTTGAGCGCCGAGACACGGATGACCGGGGCCTCTTCGTCGAAGTCCTGGGCGGCCAGCAGTTCGCGGACCTCCAGCTCGACCAGCTCGATGAGCTCCTCGTCGTCGACGGCATCGGCCTTGTTCAGCGCAACCAGGATGTAGGGCACGCCGACCTGACGGGCTAGCAGTACGTGCTCACGCGTCTGCGGCATGGGTCCGTCGGTTGCCGCCACCACCAAGATCGCGCCGTCCATCTGGGCGGCACCGGTGATCATGTTCTTGATGTAGTCGGCGTGACCGGGGGCGTCGACGTGCGCGTAGTGACGCTTGTCCGTCTGGTACTCGACGTGAGAGATGTTGATGGTGATACCGCGCTGACGCTCCTCAGGCGCATTGTCGATCTGGTCGAATGCGCGCGATTCGTTCAACGCGGGGTACTTGTCGTGCAGAACCTTGGTGATTGCTGCAGTCAGCGTGGTCTTGCCGTGGTCAACGTGACCGATGGTCCCGATGTTGACGTGCGGCTTCGTCCGCTCGAACTTCGCCTTCGCCACTTCTTTGTCCTCCTGGACTGTATTGGTGCTTCTTTGTTAAAGCAGAGTTGATGTTTTCAGTTGTTACTGCCCCGGGGCAACTGAGGGTACTGCTACTGCCCCGTCGCCTTCGCGATGATCTCCTTCGACACGTTCGCCGGAACTTCGGCGTACGAGTCGAACACCATGGAGTAATTCGCCCGGCCCTGGGTCTTCGACCGGAGGTCTCCGACGTAGCCGAACATCTCCGACAGCGGCACATGCGCCTGCACGACGCGCGCACCGCTGCGCTCTTCCATGGCCTGGATTTGACCACGGCGAGAATTCAGGTCGCCGATCACTTCACCCATGTAGTCCTCGGGTGTGATGACCTCGACGGCCATGATCGGTTCCAGAATGACCGGCTGCGCCTGGGTCGCGGCCTTCTTAAGCGCCTGTGAACCAGCGACTTTGAACGCCATTTCCGAGGAGTCGACCTCGTGGAACGCACCGTCGAGAAGGACGACCTTCACGTTCACCAGCGGGTAGCCGGCCAACACGCCGTACTGCATGGCGTCCTGGGCCCCGGCGTCCACCGAGGGGATGTACTCGCGCGGGATACGCCCACCGGTGACCTTGCTCTCGAACTCGTAGGTGGCACCGTCCTCGCCGCTGAACGGCTCGAGGGAGATGAGCACCTTGGCGAACTGGCCCGATCCACCCGTCTGCTTCTTGTGGGTGTACTCGACCTTCTCGACCGTGCGTTTAATGGTCTCCTTGTAGGCAACCTGTGGTTTGCCAACGTTGGCCTCGACCTTGAACTCGCGGCGCATCCGGTCGACCAGGATGTCCAGGTGCAGTTCGCCCATGCCACCGATGACGGTCTGGCCGGTCTCAGCGTCCAGGTGCACCTTGAAGGTCGGATCCTCCTCGGCGAGCTTCTGGATCGACAGGCTCAGCTTCTCCTGGTCGCTCTTGGTCTTCGGTTCGATCGCGACCTCGATGACGGGGTCCGGGAACGTCATGGACTCGAGAACCACCTGATCGTTCGAATCCGACAGCGTGTCACCCGTCGTGGTGTCTTTCAGGCCGATCACCGCGTAGATGTGACCAGCGGATGCCGTTTCCACGGGATTCTCTTTGTTCGAGTGCATCTGGAACAGCTTGCCCAGCCGCTCCTTCTTGCCCTTCGTCGCGTTGACGATCTGCGAACCGGAATCGACCTTGCCGGAATAGACCCGGACGTAGGTCAGCTTGCCGAAGAACGGGTGGGTGGCGACTTTGAATGCCAGCGCCGAAAAGGGTTCGTCAGTCGACGGGGAGCGTACGGCTTCGACGTCTTCCTTGCCCGGCACGTGGCCCACAGCGGGCGGCACGTCCAGCGGCGACGGCAGGTAGTCAATCACCGCGTCGAGCATGGGCTGGACACCCTTGTTCTTGAACGCGCTGCCGCACAGCACCAGATAGGCCTCGGAGTTGATGGTGAGCTTGCGCAGCGCACCCTTGATCTCCTCGATGGACAACTGCTCGCCGCCGAAGTACTTCTCCAATAGCGACTCATCGGTCTCGGCGACCGCTTCGAGCAGCTTGGTGCGGTACTCGTCGGCCTTGTCCTGCAGTTCCTCCGGGATGTCGATGGTCTCGTAGGTCTCGCCGAGTTTGGTCTCACCTCGCCAAACCTTGGCCTTCATCTCGACCAGGTCGACGACGCCCTCGAAGCCGCCCTCGGATCCGATCGGCAGCTGGATCGGGAGGACGTTGGCACCCAGCCGATCCTCCATTGTCTTCACCGAGAAGTAGAAGTCGGCGCCGATCTTGTCCATCTTGTTGACGAAACAGATACGGGGGACGTCGTACTTGTCGGCTTGCCGCCAGACCTGCTCAGACTGCGGTTCGACGCCTTCCTTGCCGTCGAAGACGGCGACCGCGCCGTCAAGGACACGCAGCGACCGCTCAACTTCCACAGTGAAGTCGACGTGGCCGGGGGTGTCGATGATGTTGATCTGGTTGCCATCCCAGAAGCAGGTGGTCGCGGCCGAGGTGATGGTGATACCCCGCTCCTGCTCCTGTTCCATCCAGTCCATGGTCGCGGCACCATCGTGTACTTCACCGATCTTGTAGCTGATTCCGGTGTAGTAGAGGATGCGCTCGGTCGTCGTCGTCTTTCCGGCATCGATGTGCGCCATGATGCCGATGTTGCGGACCTTCGTCAGGTCGGTCAGCACGTCCTGTGCCACGGCTAGATCCCACTCTTTCGCTTGCTAGTACGAGGTTTTCATGCGTCCGCCGGGCACCAGCCCGGCGGGTATTCACCAGCGGTAGTGCGCGAAGGCCCGGTTGGCCTCAGCCATCTTGTGGGTGTCCTCACGTCGCTTGACCGCAGCCCCCAAGCCGTTGCTGGCATCCAGGATCTCGTTGGCGAGCCTCTCGACCATTGTCTTCTCGCGACGGGCCTTCGAGAAGCCGACCAGCCAGCGCAGCGCCAGAGTGGTCGAACGCTCCGGGCGCACCTCGACGGGCACCTGGTAGGTGGCACCACCGACGCGACGGCTGCGGACCTCGAGAGCCGGCTTGACGTTGTCGAGTGCACGCTTGAGGGTGACCACCGGATCGGTACCGGTCTTGTCGCGGGCCTGCTCGAGCGCACCATAGACGATGCGTTCCGCCAGCGATTTCTTCCCATCCAGCAATACTTTGTTGACCAGCTGGGTAACCAGCTGCGACCCGTACACCGGATCGTTGACCAACGGACGCTTAGGTGCGGGCCCCTTGCGCGGCATTAGCTCTTCTCCTTCTTGGCCCCGTACCGGCTGCGGGCCTGCTTGCGGTTCTTGACACCCTGGGTGTCCAGCGAGCCGCGAATGATTTTGTACCGCACACCCGGCAGGTCCTTCACACGACCGCCGCGCACCAGCACCATGGAGTGTTCCTGCAGGTTGTGGCCCTCGCCCGGGATATAGGCGGTGACCTCGACCTGGCTGGTCAGCTTCACGCGGGCGACCTTACGAAGCGCCGAGTTCGGCTTCTTCGGGGTCGTTGTGTACACGCGGGTGCACACGCCACGGCGTTGCGGGCTGCCCTTGAGGGCGGCCGTCTTCACCTTGGCGATCTTGTCGCGGCGAC
>CAZCHU010000173.1:0-4389 GCA_964498215.1 uncultured Mycobacterium sp.
GTCGGGCACGAGAGCTTGGGCTCTCGGTGGCCGCGGAGTTGTTCGAGCTGGGGGCGCGCGATCTGTTGGACGATACGCGGGAGAGATAGATGACTCGCCAGATGAGCCTGAGAGGGCGCAAGGGCAAGCTCGGCCGCATCACGTTCGTCGGCTCTGGACCTGGGGATCCGGGTCTGCTGACGACACGTGCACGCACCGTGCTGGCCAACGCCGCTCTGGTTTTCACCGATCCCGATGTGCCGGAAGCGGTGCTCGCCCTGGTGGGGTGTGAGCTGCCGCCTCCGTCGGGGCCGCTACCGCCCGGGGCGGAGAGCGCTAGCAAGGAGGCCAGGAACACGGGCCGGACCAACTCGGTGGCCGGTAAGGGCAAGGCGGCCGACTGCCCGGACCCGGGTTCGGTGATCCCCGGCGGTCCCGACGTGCGGCCCGCCCTGGGGGAGCCCGCCGAGGTTGCCAAGACGCTGGCTGCCGAGGCTCGCACCGGTGTTGACGTCGTGCGGCTGGTCGCCGGCGATCCGATGTCGGACGACGCGGTGATCACGGAGGTGAACGCGCTTGCCCGCACGCAGCTGAGCTTCGAGATCATTCCGGGATTACCCGACACCACAGCGGTGCCGACGTATGCGGGGTTGCCGCTGGGCTCGGCGCACACCGTGGCCGATGTGCGCGGTGACGTCGACTGGGGGGCGCTGGCCGCCGCCCCGGGACCGCTGATTCTGCACGCTACGGCTTCCCATCTGCCCGACGCGGCGCGCACACTCATCGAGTACGGTCTGGCCGAGAACACGCCTACCGTGGTGACGGCCAACGGCACTACCTGTCAGCAGCGTTCGGTTGAAACGACTTTGGCGGGTCTGCTCGACAAGGCGACCCTGACGTCTGCCGGTCCTGATGGCATGCCGGCCGCCAGTGCGGTCGGGCCGTCACCGGCTGACGCGGGGACCCTGGTGGTGACGATCGGACGGACCGTCGCCAACCGCGCGAAGCTGAACTGGTGGGAGAGCCGGGCCCTGTATGGGTGGACTGTGCTGGTGCCGCGCACCAAGGATCAAGCCGGTGAGATGAGCGAGCGCCTGGTCAGCCATGGCTCCCTGCCTATCGAGGTGCCGACCATCGCGGTGGAACCGCCGCGTAGCCCAGCCCAGATGGAAAGGGCTGTCAAGGGTCTGGTGGACGGGCGTTTCCAGTGGGTGGTCTTCACCTCTACCAACGCCGTTCGAGCGGTCTGGGAGAAGTTCAACGAGTTCGGGCTGGATGCCCGCGCATTCTCCGGTGTCAAGATCGCCTGCGTCGGACAGGCGACCGCGGACCGGGTGCGCGCCTTCGGTATCAACCCCGAGTTGGTTCCTGTCGGTGAGCAGAGTTCGCTGGGCTTGCTCGACGAGTTCCCGCCCTACGATGACGTTTTCGATCCGGTCAACCGGGTATTGCTGCCGCGGGCCGACATCGCTACCGAGACCCTTGCCGAGGGACTTCGTGAACGCGGTTGGGAGATCGAGGATGTCACCGCATATCGCACGGTCCGGGCGGCGCCGCCACCCGCACACACCCGCGAGATGATCAAGACAGGTGGCTTCGACGCGGTGTGCTTCACGTCGAGCTCGACGGTGCGCAACCTCGTCGGTATCGCCGGTAAGCCGCACGCCCGTACGATCGTCGCCTGCATCGGACCCAAGACTGCCGAAACCGCAGCGGAATTCGGCCTTCGAGTTGACGTGCAGCCTGCGGTGGCCGCGGTGGGACCCCTGGTGGAGGCATTGGCCGAACACGCCGCCCGGCTGCGTGCCGAGGGCGCATTGCCCCCACCGCGGAAGAAGAGCCGCCGCCGGTAGCGAAAGGGGGAATGGCTTTTCATGCCTTATCCGAGCCACCGGCCCAGGAGGTTACGGTCCACCCCGGCAATGCGTCGTCTCGTAGCGCAGACCTCGCTGGAGGCAAGGCATCTGGTTCTACCGATGTTCGTCGCCGACGGCATAGCGGAGCCGCGGCCGATCTCCTCGATGCCCGGCGTCGTGCAGCACACCCGGGACTCGCTGCGCCGGGCCGCCTCCGACGCGGTACAGGCGGGTGTGGGCGGGCTGATGTTGTTCGGAGTTCCCCGCGACGAGCACAAGGACCCACTGGGGGCCGCCGGTGCGGATCCCGACGGCATTCTCAACGTCGCGCTGCGGGATTTGTCCCAGGACCTCGGCGACGCCACCGTTCTGATGGCCGATACCTGCCTCGATGAGTTCACCGACCACGGTCATTGCGGCGTGCTGGACGACCGCGGCCGGGTCGATAACGACACGACTAACCGCCGCTATGTTGAACTTGCTGTGGCACAAGCAGAATCGGGTGCTCACGTTGTGGGGCCGAGTGGGATGATGGATGGGCAGGTCGCGGCCATTCGCGCCGGGCTTGATGCCGCCGGGCATGATGACATAGCGATCTTGGCCTACGCCGCAAAGTTCGCATCCGGCTTCTATGGTCCGTTTCGTGAGGCGGTGGCCTCCAGCCTGGATGGTGACCGCCGCACGTACCAGCAGGATCCCGGTAATGCGCGCGAGGCGGTACGCGAGGTTGAACTCGACATCGACGAGGGCGCCGACGTGGTGATGGTCAAGCCTGCCATGGCCTACCTCGACGTGGTGCGGGCCGCCGCTGATGTTTCCCCGGTTCCGGTCGCCGCCTACCAGGTATCCGGCGAGTACTCGATGATCAGTGCCGCCGCGGCCAACGGGTGGATCGACCTGCGCACCGTGGCGTTGGAGACGCTGACCGGGATGCGCCGCGCCGGCGCCGATATCTTGCTGACCTATTGGGCCGCCGACGCGGCGCGCTGGCTGGCGTAATGGAACCGCAGAAGTCACGGCCGCTGGACGTGGACACCGGATTCTGGCTGTGGCTGGCGGCTCTTCCGTTGATGGTGGTCTGCTATGTCATCGACATGGTCACCGCGGAGCAACAGCTAACGTTGCCGGTGGTGTTGATCAACGTGGTCTTCCTGGTGATCCTGGTCGCGATCACGGTGACGTTCCTGTTTCTGATGAGGCAGGGCTACCGCTGGGCGCGCACGTGTCTGACCGGTGGTGGGATCGCTGCGGTTGCCTTCACGGTCTCCAGCCTGATGACCGTCGAGCGGCCGGCCGTCGCCGCAGTCGGATTCGCGGTCAGCGGCATCATCGGGTCGGTGCTGGTCGCCGGCGGCGTCTACCTGCTGCACCGCCGCGACGTCAACGCGTTCTTCGCCACTGAGCCGCCCGCCTGATCAGCCTGCCGCTCAGGATTCGGTAGTCCGGCCTGCCGGCTGGCTCGCCAGATGGGCAACGCACATGTCCGGCTCGGCGAACGGCGTGAGACCGTCGACGGTCACCGGTCCCTGCAATTCGGACAGTACGCCCTGCATCAGGCCCAAATGGATCGAACAGACGACCGCGCCGTGCTCTAGGGCCAGCTCGTGAAACGGACAGTGCCGAAGCCGAATTTCGCCGGCCGCTCGCTTCGTCGACGTTTCGGGTTTGAAACCGAGTTCGTCTAGGACCTGCACCAAGGCACTGATGGATTGCGATCGTGCGCGGGTGCGGCCCGGCCCCCGCCGTTTGATGAACGACGCCCCCACCGATCGCCCCAGTTCGGCGGCAGTAGCCGCTGGATCGTCTGAACTGTTGGCGAGGTAGCCGGTCAGGGCCGCGGCCAGCAGTCGATAGCTGGTTGGTCCGCTCGGATCCATCGTGCGGCTGGCGTAGAACAAGTTCGGGGGGCGACCCGTTCCCGGCGATGCTCCGCGGGTTCGTTGGACGCGGCCCGCCTGGAGCAGGGTCTGGAGGTGAAACCGGACGGTGTTGGGGTGCACGCGCAGTTCCTCGGCCAGGCTGGCGATGCTGCGGGGTTCAGTCGAGTTTTTCAGCAGTCTCAGGATGTCTTCCCGGCGTCCTGACATGTCGGGTGCCGCCGGTGGCGCTGCATCAGTGGTCATCGGCGCTGCTGTCGTCCAATCATCTGTTGTATCAATGAAAGATCAGTGCCCTCAGCGGCGGTGATCAGTTCGGTGAGCACGACCGCCCCGCTGATGCCAATGTCTCTTGTTGCGGTGAGCAGCGTCAGCGTGTCTTGCTGCGCCAGCGTGCGCAGACGTGCCAGGGCTTTGGCCCGGTCGGGTTGGGTCAGTTCGGCCCTATAGCGACGCGCGAATTCCTCGTACAACGTCGGGTCGTGGCCGTACCAGCGGCGTAGCTCGGTGGATGGGGCGGCGTCTTTGACCCACTCGTCAAGGTGAGCCCGGGTCCTGCTCACGCCGCGCGGCCACAGCCGATCGACGAGAACGCGGGCGCCATCGTCCGGTGACGGATCATCGTAAATCCGCCGGGCACGAACCTTGCACGGGATTGGCTTCACCGATCTGTCGGC
>CAZCHU010000173.1:4489-6438 GCA_964498215.1 uncultured Mycobacterium sp.
ATAAGCAGTGCGGCGACCTTCACGAGTTCCAGTCCGACGTAGACGTAGTGGACTCGGGATCGCTTGGTTGTTCCCTCGGAGCGGGCGGGGGCTGCCAGCACGGCATTGGAGCGGCGGTTCAGCAGCGGTCGAACCGCAACTAGTTGAAGTAGCAGGGCGACGATCGCGACCACTAGCGGGGTGGCCGCGCCCGTTGTCATCGATCCCAGCAGCATCGCGGCGATGATGACGATCGCCAGGAGAACCTCGATGGTGTTGAGCGCGCGGAAGACTCGTCGGCCGATGCCCAGGCCGATGGTCAGCGTCACGCCGGGAGCGCGGAACTTCAGCGGCGCCTCGATGAACGAGATCGCTACGACCATGCCGAACCATGTGAACGCCGTGGCGACGGCTACCGCGCCGCCGCCCGTCATGAGGCCCACCGAGTTGGAGCCGACTGACCGGTGGCGGGTCTCGCCTGGATCGGCACTGCGGGCTCGGGTGTGTCGGCCGAGCAGGATTCGCTAGCGGGCGTCATCTCCCAGAGTTTACCCAATACTGGTTTGTAAAAACTGGGCCACAGCTCTGCGTCGGAGATTGCGCCGGTACACAGTCGCGCGCTGAGGGCTTCGCTGCTCCTGCCGACCCGGGAGTCCGCGGTGCCGTCGGGTCGCAGTCGACCCAGGACCTGCACGCACGGCGTATTCGTTACGCTGACCCGACCATGACCACGCCACCGCCCCCGCCGTCGAGTCGGCCCCGTCTGGTCGACGTCGCGTTCTGGTGCTTCGTCGTCGGCGCGGTGATCATGATCGTCGGCGGGTTGACAGCTGCCGTAGTGACCTTCGAATCCGCCCGAACGGCGATCGACGCCACCGTCGCCGACGAGCAGGTGCGCAGCTTTGTCACCGTCTATCGGCTCAGTGGCCTGGGCTTAGTGGTGGCCGCCGGTGCGCTGGCCTTCCTCGCCGGCCGCGCCCGGCGTGGCGATGCCCGGTTCCGTCTGGCTGTGCAGGGACTCTCGTTCGCCCTTGTCGTTGTGGTGGGGCTGCTGGCGCTCGGTGTCGGTGCCGTGCAACCGCTGATATTGCTGTCACTGCTGCCGATTCTCCTCGGAGCTAGCCTGCTCGCCGTTCCGGCTGTGCGCACCTGGTATGAGTCGGAGGGTGCTCAATGACCGAAGGTGAGGTAGGCGAGGGGGCATCAGCGGCACCTCCCGCGGTGATCTTTGCCGAACAAGGTGGCAGCTGGATGTGGCTGCTGGCGGGCCCGGCAGCGGGGATTGCGATGGCGCTGATCCAGTTGTCGGCCGGCTACGGGATTCAGTGGTTCATTCCGACTTTGTTCCTGGTGCTCGTGACGGGATTCATGGCGATCCAGATCAAAGCCGCGCGGATTCACACCTCGGTCGAGTTGACCGCCGACACGCTGCGCCAGGGGGCTGAGACCATATTGACCGACGAGATCGTCCGGATCTATCCGGAAGCCACCGGGAGGGAAGCCCCCAAGTGGCAGTCGGCGCGAACGCTGGGCGAGCTCACTGGAGTGCCGCGCCGCCGCACCGGCATCGGCCTGCGATTGACCAACGACCGCACCGCGCAGGCGTGGGCGCGCAACCACAAGCGGTTACGGGCCGCGCTGATCAACCTGGTCGAGGAGCGCATCCCGCCGGAGCCGACGTCATGACGTCGCGGCGCGCTGTTGTTGAACTGCTGTTGGCTAGTTGCGCTGCCGTGGGCTGCGCGCTCAGCTGGCTGGCGGCGAGCTCAGAAGTCACCCTCGCCCCGGTGCTCGAGGGTGAACCGCCGATGACGTCGACGGTGTACTACCCGCCGCTGATCACGCTGGCACTGCTGCTCGCCACGCTCGCCGGGGTGCTCGCCGTTTTAGCCGTGGGCAGGCTGCGCCGGGGTTCGGCAGCTGCGGGCGTGCAGTCCGCGTAATCAACCCCATGTTTGGCCGGCGTCTAG
>CAZCHU010000174.1:0-6325 GCA_964498215.1 uncultured Mycobacterium sp.
CAAACCACCCGGCACACCATCCGGGGCATCGTGCACCGCCAGGACTTCCAGATCGTGCTGGTCGACACCCCCGGGTTGCACCGCCCCCGCACGCTTTTGGGGCAACGCCTCAACGATCTGGTCAAGGGGACCTATTCGGAGGTGGACGCGATCGGGCTGTGCATCCCCGCCGACGAGAAGATCGGGCCGGGAGACCGGTGGATTCTCGAGCAGATCCGCGCAGTCGCACCGAGAACGACGCTGATCGCGATCGTCACAAAGACCGACAAGGTGTCCAAAGACCGGATCGCCGAGCAGCTGATGGCGGTCAGCGAGCTCGTCGGACCTGACACCGAGATCGTTCCGGTGTCGGCGACCTCGGGCGCCCAGCTCGACGTGCTCATCGACGTGCTGGTCGCGCAGCTGCAACCCGGTCCGGCCTTCTACCCTGACGGTGAGCTCACCGACGAACCCGAGGAAGTTCTGATGGCGGAGTTGATCCGGGAGGCCGCGCTGGAGGGCGTCCGCGACGAGCTACCGCACTCGCTGGCGGTGGTGATCGAGGAGGTCGAGGAACGTCCGGGCCGCCCGGACGACCAACCTCTGATCGATGTGCGCGCGGTGCTCTACGTTGAGCGTGACTCCCAGAAGGGAATCGTCATCGGCAAAGGTGGAGCCCGTCTCCGTGAGGTGGGCACCGCCGCCCGCACGCAGATCGAGAAGTTGCTCGGCGCCAAGATCTATCTCGATCTTCGGGTCAAGATCGCGAAGAATTGGCAGCGCGATCCAAAACAACTCGGCCGGCTCGGCTTCTAGAATCCAGCTGAGGTGCGCTAGCCGGGCTGGCCGTAGACCGCTACCACGACGGTGCGGTCCAGCAGGCTCTCCGTCCAGACGCCGATCTGGGTGTTCGCACAGTTCGACATGATGGCCATGTACTCGGGCCGGTGGTACCACTGGTTGATGATTTCGATGCCGCTGATGGCCAGCGCAGGGTTGATCGCGACGGTCTCAGAGGCCGTGCCCACGAAACCTGCCCGGTTCGCGCGGTCCTGCACTGTGGAGCCGTCAGAGCCGATGTCGCCGTTGAGGGCGCGGTTGTGCAGTACATCGTTGGTGTGCCACTGCGCGGCCAGTCGTAGCTTGGGGTTGATCTCGATCTCGGTGCCGCAGTCGTGTTGCTGCTGGATGGTGTAGACGTTGACGACGACGCTTTCGTTGAGGCGCCGGTAGTCGGGGTAATCCGCCCGGGCGTCTGGCATGCCTGCCATCGCAGTCCCCACGAGCGCCACCACAGGAAGAGCGCGCACCATCTTGCTGACGTTCACAGCCGGGACATTACGCGACGTCGCGCGCGGTCGAGTGCGGACCGTCAGATTTGCCGTCCGACCCGGCTCTGTCGACGCGAGTGTCCCACCAGTTTTGCGGCTCGCGCGACGCCCAGCTGTTGATCGCCTCCAGCTCGGCCGCCAGCGATACCAGCAGCGGTTCGCTGTGCGCCGGGCCCATCAGTTGAACCCCGATCGGCAGCCCGTCTGAGGTGAATCCGGCCGGCACATTGATCGACGGCCAGCCCACGAGGTTCCAGGGCCAGGTCAGCGGGCAGGCTCGGATCATCGTGCGGTCGGTGGCCAGCGAGCCGAGTTGGTCGAACGCGTGCACATTCGGGGGTGGCTGGGCGGTTGTCGGCGCGAGCACGACGTCGGCCACGTTGAAGATCCACCCGAGGCGCTGCTGTGTCGCCGCCTCGTTGGCGCGGGCTTTGCGCAGGATGTGCTGCGAGAGCAGCCGGCCCATGCGGGCATTGGAGCGGGTGCGTCTGTCCAACGCGACGTTGTCGCCCAGCCGTTCGATCCACTCCGGGATGCCCGAGGTGGAGCGGGCCAGGAAGTTCCACGACATGCGCAGGCCGTAGTCCGGATCGGCCGACACCATGGTGTGGCCGAGCTGTTTGAGCTGTCCGGCGACCGTGTCCAGCGCCGAGTGAATCTCGGGGTGCAGGTGGGCCCGGAAACCGGTGAAGGGAAACTTCGTGGACACCGCGATCCGTAGTGGGCCCGGTGCCTGGGAAACGTAGTCCGAAGTCTGCACCGGCGGCGCCGTGTGAAGATCGCCCGGCGCGTTGCCGGATGCGGCGTCGAGCACGAGCGCCGCGTCGGTCACGGTGCGTGCCAGCACGCCGTTGACGGTGATGCCGTTGAAGGTTTCTTCCAGTGGCCAGGTCGAGATGCGGCCCCGTTGCGGCTTGATACCGACCAGGTGTGTCCAGGCTGCCGGAATGCGGACGCTGCCCGCTCCGTCGGAGCCGATCGAGGCGGCAACGAGGCCGGCCGCGACCGCGGCGGCGCTTCCGCCCGAGGAACCGCCCGGGGTGTGGTCGCGCGACCAGGGGTTGCGGGTATGCCCGAAAGCGGGTCCGCTGGTGAACGGCCACTGGCCCAGCTCGCAGCTATTGGTCTTGCCCACGATCACCGCACCTGCGGCACGCAGCCGCCGGACCACCTCGGCATCGAATTCGGCGATCCGCGCAGGACCGTCGCCGTCGCCGGCGCCGAATCGGGTAGGCGCCCCCGCAACGTCGACATCATCCTTGACGGCGATCGGTATGCCCAGCAACGGGAGCCGCGAAAGATCTTCGCCCGCTGCGCGTTTGCGGTCGGCAGCGGCCGCATCGGCGATGGCCTGGTCGGTGAGGACAACCCGGAAAGCGTTGAGCGTGTCCTGGCTGGCCTCGATAGCCGCCAGCGATCGGCGGACCAGGCTGTCGGCGGTGACGGCGCCACTCGCCAGCTGATAGAGCTGGGAGGTCAGGGTGGGGTATCGGGGTGATTCAGCCATTACCTACGAGAATATCGGCGCTGCGGACCGGTTTCCGTCGGTTCCCAGTGGGACACTGATCACATGCGTCTGTATCGGGATCGAGCGGTGGTGCTGCGTCAGCACAAGCTCGGCGAAGCAGACCGCATCGTGACGTTGCTCACGCGCGACAACGGCCTGGTGCGAGCGGTCGCCAAAGGGGTGCGACGCACCCGCAGTAAGTTCGGCGCGAGGCTGGAACCGTTCGCGCACATTGACGTTCAGCTGTATCCGGGCCGTAATCTCGACATCGTCACCCAGGTCCAGGCAATAGACGCGTTCGCCTCGGACATCGTCTGTGACTACGGCCGCTACACCTGCGCCTGCGCGGTACTGGAAACAGCCGAACGGCTGGCGGGGGAGGAGCGCGCCCCGGTCCCTGCGCTGCACCGGTTGACAGTGGCCGCGTTGCGTGCGGTGGCCGACGCCGGCCGTCCCCGCGAACTCGTCCTGGATGCCTACCTGCTTCGCGCGATGGGTATCACCGGGTGGGCGCCGGCATTGACCGAATGCGCCCGGTGTGCGACCCCGGGCCCGCACCGGGCATTCCATGTCGCGGCGGGCGGCAGCGTGTGCGTGCACTGCCGACCGTCCGGGTCGACGACGCCGCCCCAAGGTGTGCTGGACCTGATGGCCGCGCTCTACGAGGGCGACTGGGACCATGCGCAGGGGTCCTCGCCACAGCACCGTCGCCAGGCCAGCGGGCTCGTGGCCGCGCACTTGCAGTGGCATTTGGAGCGGCAGCTGCGGACGTTGCCGCTGGTCGAGCGGGTAAACCGGATTGATTGCGCAGTCTCCGAGCATGGCGTCGGCTGATCCCACAGGGCATCGGGCAGGATATGGCGCATGGCAACCAAGCGGACGGAGAAGAACAGCTATCCGCAGCTACCTCCGGCGCCTGACGACTATCCCACGTTCCCGGACAAAACGAGCTGGCCCGTCGTCTTCCCAGAGTTGCCGGAGCGAACCAACGGCAAGTTCGCCCGCCCTCCGCAGCACACCTCCAAGGCTTCCGCACCGCAGATCCCGGCCGACCAGGTACCCCATCACGTCGCGGTGGTGATGGATGGCAACGGCCGGTGGGCGACCCAGCGAGGGTTGGGCCGCACTGAGGGCCACAAGATGGGCGAGGCGGTACTCATCGACATCACCTGCGGCGCTATCGAGATCGGTATCAAACATCTCACGGTGTACGCGTTCTCCACCGAGAACTGGAAGCGCAGCACCGAGGAAGTCCGATTCTTGATGGGCTTCAACCGGGAGGTGGTACGACGGCGCAGGGAGAACCTCAACGATATGGGCGTGCGGATGCGCTGGGTCGGTTCGCGCCCCCGGATGTGGCGCAGCGTCATCAAGGAGTTCGATATCGCTGAGCAGATGACCGTCGGCAACGACGTCATCACGATCAACTACTGCGTGAACTATGGCGGCCGCACCGAGATCGTCGAGGCGGCGCGTGAACTTGCGCAGCAAGCGGTGGACGGCAAGATCAATCCCGCCCGGATCAGCGAGTCGATGTTCGCCAGGCATCTGCACCGCTCTGACATCCCCGACGTCGACCTGTTCATCCGAACCTCGGGGGAGCAGCGGGCCAGCAACTTTCTGATCTGGCAGGCGGCCTACGCCGAGTACGTCTTCCAAGACAAACTTTGGCCGGACTATGACCGTCGAGATCTGTGGGCCGCATGCGAAGAGTACGTCCATCGCAACCGGCGCTTCGGCAGGGCATAGCTCCGAGATGGAAAACTCAAGGGACCTTTCGGAGCGTCTCGCCGCGGTGCTTGAGGAGATCCTCCCCGTTGCGCACGAGGACGACGGCGCGTTGACGGTGCAGCACGACGGCACCTTCGCTTCGCTACGGGTCGTCACCATCGCGCAGGACCTCGACCTGGTTTCGCTCACCCAGGTCCTGGCCTGGGATCTCCCGCTGGACAGCAAGATTCGTGCCCGCGTGGCCAAGCATGCGCAGGACACACTGCTGGGCACGGTGTCCTTGGTGGAGAAGGTCGGTACGGAAAAGCTCAGCACCGGGCGGGGTCGGCCACGTAAGGCCGGAGACGTGCTGCTGCGCTACAACTTTCCGGCCGCCGGTCTGAGTGACGACGCGCTGCGCACGCTGATTCTGATGGTGCTCGCCACCGGCGCTGACGTGCGGCGTGGACTCAACGGCTAGTTTTGCGCTTCGGCGTCGGCCGGCTGCACTTGCTGCAGACGCCGAAAATCTCGATGGTGTGGCTAACGTCGGAGAATCCGTGTTCGCCGGCGACCTTGGCGGCCCAGGTCTCCACCTGACGGCCCTGGATTTCGACGGTCGAGCCGCACTCCCGGCAGACCAGATGGTGATGGTGATCCTCCGAGCAGCGCCGGTACACCGACTCGCCAGTGTCGGTGCGAAGCGTGTCGACCAGCCCGGCCGCGGCCATCTGTTGCAGTGTGCGGTACACGGTGGTCAGGCCGATGCCTTCACCGTTTCGTCGCAACTCGTCGTGTAGATCCTGGGCGGAACGAAATTCGTCGAGGTTATCCAGCAACGCCGAGATCGCGGCGCGCTGACGGGTCGCCCGAACCACGCCCGTCACTGACCGTCGTCCAAGCCCTCGGCGGCATGCGCCACGGCGGCGAGCACGATATCCGCCAAGTGGTGATCGACCAAGTTGTACAGCACTTCCCGGCCCGACCGCACTCCGTGGACCACACCTGCCGCCTTGAGGATGCGCAGGTGCTGGCTGACCAACGGCTGTGGTACATCCAACGCGTCGACCAATTCGTGTACGCAGCGCGCCTGTTCGCGAAGCTGCAGCACGATGGCGATGCGCACCGGTGCGGCCAGTGCGCGCAGCAGATCGCCTGCTGTGTCGAGGACCCCGCGGGCCGGTTGCGGTGGCAGCGGCGTGCCGGTGTGCTGGTGAACGCCTGACGGACCAGGCATTATGGAAACGGTTTTCACTTGTATCCACAATACATGCAGAGGCGTGCATGTCAATCGGGTCTGCGTGCTCGCCCAGGGCAGGGGCCGCTGGGGAGCCTAGCTACGCTGTTGAGCCGTGGCTCCGTCTTCCTCGATCATCGATACCGTTGCAAACCTGGCCAAACGCCGTGGATTGGTGTTTCAGTCCGGCGAGATCTACGGCGGGACCAAGTCCGCCTGGGACTACGGCCCGCTCGGTGTCGAGCTCAAAGAGAACATCAAGCGACAGTGGTGGCGCTCGGTCGTGACCGGCCGTGATGACGTGGTCGGACTCGACAGCGCCATCATCCTCCCGCGGGAGGTGTGGGTGGCCTCCGGTCACGTCGAGGTCTTCCACGATCCGCTGGTCGAGTCATTGATCACGCACAAGCGTTACCGCGCGGATCACCTCATCGAGGCCTACGAGGCCAAGCATGGCCACCCGCCGCCCAATGGCCTGGCCGATATCCGTGACCCGGAAACCGGCGATCCGGGTCAATGGACCGAGCCGCGCGAGTTCAACATGATGCTGAAGACCTACCT
>CAZCHU010000175.1:0-6297 GCA_964498215.1 uncultured Mycobacterium sp.
GATGCGGGTCTTGGTCCTCGACAACTACGACAGCTTCGTGTTCAACCTCGTCCAGTATCTGGGCCAACTCGGTGTGGACGCGGAAGTGTGGCGCAACGACGACCCGCGGCTGGCAACTGAGGCCGATGTCGTCCGTGCGGCCGAAGAGTTCGACGGCGTGCTGCTCAGCCCCGGCCCGGGCACCCCCGAACGGGCCGGCGCCTGCATCCCCCTGGTGCACGCGTGCGCCGCTGCCCGTACGCCGCTGCTGGGCGTGTGCCTGGGGCACCAAGCTATCGGCGTGGCATTCGGCGGGACCGTCGACCGTGCACCAGAGCTGCTGCATGGCAAGACAAGCACCGTCCACCACTCGAACGTCGGTGTTCTGAAAGGACTTCCGGAACCCTTTGTCGCCACGCGGTATCACTCATTGACGATCTTGCCGGAAACGGTCCCCGCCGAACTCGAGGTGACTGCCCGCGCCGACAGGGATGGGAAGGCTGACGACGGCGTCATCATGGGGGTGCGCCACGTCGCCTTGCCGATCTACGGCGTGCAATTCCACCCGGAATCGATCCTCACCGAGGGTGGGCACCGGATGCTGGCCAACTGGCTGGCCGAATGTGGCACCGCCCCCACCGAGGAGCTTGTTCGCCGTCTTGAGGGGGAGGTCTCCAACGCGGTGGAGGCCGCTACGACGCGAAGTTCAGCGTGATCCTGCCGTCGAATTTCACGGCGGACCCCGCTGGCGGGCTCTGACGCACCACGGCGTTGGTGCGCTCACCGCTGTTCTGGACGTCGCCGCCCTTATCCAGGATCCCGGTCCAGCCAAGGGCGCGCAGCCGCGGCTCGGCATCGGTCCAGAACATGCCGGTCAGATCCGGCATCACAAACTGGTTGCCACGCGACACCTGAATCTGGATCACGGTGTCTTGGGCAACTGTCTGCTCGGCAGCGGGCTCGGTGCCGATAACTTGTCCCGCCGAGGTTGTGCTGTCGATCTCGACCGGCACCGCGGTGGTGAACCCGTTCGCTGACAGAATCTTTTGACATACCGCGACCGTCTGGCCGACACAGTCGGGCACCGCGGCTGTCGCCGGACCCGCCCCCACCACGAGGGTGATCTCGTTGGTGATCGCCGAAGTCTGGTTGGCCGGCGGCAATGTGCTGATCACGCGATCTTTGTGTTCGGGCAGAGACGCCGACGTGGTCTGCCGGAAACGGCTGAAACCCGCTTTGGTGAGCTTCCGCACCGCATCGCCGTAGCTGAGGTTGGATACGTCGGGAACCTCGCGCTGCTCCGGCCCGGTGGAGATGTTCAGGGTGATCTCGTCGCCCGCTGCCACCGAGCTGCCGGCCACGGGATCGGTGTCGATCACGTGATCGGGGGGGACCTGGGAGTCCGGGTTGCGCTGCACCGTGGTCTTGAACCCGAGGTTCTGTAGCGCCGCGATCGCGTCGTCGGACACTTGGTCGCTGACGTCGGGTATCGCGACGTTTCGGGTGGTACCGCCGAAGGAATTTATCGCGATGGTGGCCGTAATCGCCAGCACCGCCAGGATCGCGACGGCGACCAGCCAGCGCGCCGCCGAACCGCGGCGCCGGCGGTCTTCATAGGCAGGGGGGTAGGAGTCCATTGCGTCGATGCGCTCCGTGCGACGATCCGACGGCGCCGCGGACAGCAATGAGGTTCGTTCGGCGTCGGTGAGGACCTTCGGGGCGTCCGGCATCTCGCCGCTGTGCACCTTGACGAGATCCGTGCGCATCTCGGCGGCCGTCTGGTATCGGTTCTCGGGATTCTTGGCCAGTGCCTTGAGCACGACAGCGTCAAGCTCGGGGCAGATGTCACCGTGTCGCTCCGATGGCGGCACAGGGTCTTCCCGGACGTGCTGGTAAGCCACGGCGACGGGGGAGTCACCGACGAAAGGCGGCTCGCCGGTGAGGATCTCATAGAGAACACAGCCCAACGAGTAGACGTCGGATCGAGCGTCGACCTTAGCGCCGCGGGCCTGCTCGGGGGACAGGTATTGAGCGGTGCCGATCACCGCGGCGGTCTGGGTGACCGGATTCCCGGCGTCGGCCAGCGCGCGGGCGATGCCGAAGTCCATCACCTTCACTGCGCCGGTCTTGCTGATCATGATGTTGGCGGGCTTGACGTCTCGGTGAATGATGCCGTGCTGGTGGCTGAAGTTGAGGGCCTGGCACGCGTCGGCGATAACCTCGATGGCACGCTGTGACGGCAACGGTCCGTCACCGTGAACAACGTCGCGGAGCGTGACGCCGTCGACGTACTCCATCACAATGTAGGGAAGCGGTCCGGTCGGCGTCTCCGCCTCTCCGGTGTCGTACACCGCGACGATGGCGGGATGGTTGAGGGCGGCCGCGTTCTGGGCTTCCCGGCGGAACCTTAGGTAGAAACTTGGGTCGCGGGCGAGGTCGGCGCGCAACACCTTGATCGCGACGTCGCGGTGCAGCCGGTGGTCGCGGGCCATGTGAACTTCGGACATTCCTCCGAAACCCAGGATTTCACCGAGTTCGTAGCGGTCGGAAAGGTGCTGTGGCGTGGTCATCGCACCATCTGTTCTGAGACGGGAAGATTCGATGGCCCCATGGGGGGCGACGAATTGTGGAAAGGCTGGGATTCCGGAGGCCGGTTGGATTCAAGGGTACCCGCGCGGGCGGGTGCGGCCGCTGGAGTCTCCGGTGCCGCTGGTGTGGAGACCTGTGACGTCGCGGTTTCGGTGACCGTGGACGGCGCCGGCGCGCGGTCTCTACGATCCTGTGCGCTGAGCACGATCAGGATCGCGATGACGATGGCCAGCGCTCCGAGCACCCCGGCGGCCCACAGCAGTGCGCGCTGGCCCGACGAGAACGTGCTCCGCGCCGGCGGGGGCGGGCGATGGTGGCTTCCGGTGGTGCGGGTACGCGAGGCGGTGGCCGGCGTGCGTCCGGCGGGTTCGGGGGTACGGGCCGGGGCGGAGGCCAGTACCGCAGCGGGTGCAGCCCGTCCGATCGCGGGCGTGGCGTTGGTCCTGGGGGGCCGACGCCCGGAACGGACCGCGGCGACCGCATCGGCAAAGGCGCCACCGGACTTGTAGCGCACCCCGGGGTTCTTGACGAGGGTGATCTCGATGAGTTCGCGGACATTGGGTGGCAGGTCGGCAGGCAGCGGAGGGGGATTCTCCTTGATGTGCTTCATGGCCACGGTCAGTGCGCCCTCGCCGGTGAACGGGCGCTTACCCGACAGCGATTCGTAGCCCACCACACCGAGCGAGTACACATCGCTGGCTGCGGTTGCGTCATGCCCCAGGGCCTGTTCGGGGGCGATGTACTGCGCGGTCCCCATCACCATCCCGGTCTGCGTCACGGGCGCGGCGTCGACGGCCTTGGCGATGCCGAAGTCTGTCAGCTTCACCTGGCCGGTGGGGGTGATCAGGATGTTGCCCGGCTTGACGTCGCGGTGCACCAGGCCTGCGGTGTGAGCAACCTGTAGCGCCCGGCCTGTTTGTTCGAGCATATCCAGGGCGTGCCGCAGCGAGAGCCGTCCGGTCCGCTTGATCACCGAGTTCAGCGGCTCTCCGTTGACCAGCTCCATCACCAGGTAGGCGGTCCGGCCTTCGCCGTCCATGTCGGTCTCGCCGTAGTCGTAGACCCCGGCGATGCCGGGATGGTTGAGCATCGCGACGGTGCGTGCCTCGGCGCGGAACCGTTCGACGAACTCGCCGTCGGTCGAGTACTCGGCCTTGAGCACCTTCACCGCCACCCGTCGTCCCAGCCGGGAGTCCAGGCCCTCCCACACCTGGCCCATTCCGCCGGTCGCGATGAGCCGTTGCAGCCGGTAGCGGCCGGACAGGGTCACTCCGACCCGGGGGCTCACGGCGTGCCTCGCTGTGCTCGTCTGGCGGGGCTCATGAGACCTCCCGCAATGCCGCGGCGATGGTTGCGCGTGCAATCGGAGCCGCCACCGCGCCGCCGGTCGCCGAAAGCCGGTTACCGCCGTTCTCGACCAGCACCGCAACAGCAACCTTGGGCGCCTGCGCGGGCGCGAAGGCGATATACCAGGCATGGGGCGGCGTGTTGCGGGGGTCCGTGCCGTGCTCCGCAGTGCCGGTCTTGGATGCGATCTGCACGCCGGCGATGGCTCCCTTCTGCTGAGTCACCTGCTCGGCGGCGACCATCAAGTCCGTCAGTGTATCCGCGACCTGCTCGGGTATCGCCCGGCGCGCTTCGACGGGCTCGGTGGTGTCGATGCTGACAAGGTCCGGCCCTTTGAGGCTTTCAACCAGGTAGGGCTGCATCGTGATCCCTTTGTTCGCGACCGTTGCGGCGATCATCGCGTTCTGCAGCGGCGTCAGCGCCACGTCCTTCTGTCCGATACTCGACATCCCCAGCGCAGCGTCGTCGGGGATCGGGCCGATGGTGGACTCGGCGACTTGCAGCGGGATGGCCGGGGGCGCGATATCCACCCCGAACGCTCGTGCTGTGGAACGCAGCGCGTCCGCGCCGGTGTGAATACCGAGCTGCACGAATGCGGTATTGCAGGAATGCGCGAACGCGTAGCTCAAAGTAGTGGTCGCGGCATCGCCGCAGGGACTGCCGCCGAAGTTCTCCAGCATGGCGGTGCTGTTCGGCAGCGCGATTGCCGGCGCCGCGGTCAACTCGGAGTCCGGTGTTTCCCCGGCCTCAAGCGCCGCCGCCGTGGTGAGAACCTTGAACGTCGACCCTGGCGGGTAGGTCTCCGAAATGGCCCGGTTCATCAGTGGCGAGTCGGGGTCGTCTCGCAGTTCGCGCCATGCGGCCGTCTGCTCGGCGATGTCATGGGTGGCCAACAGGTTCGGGTCGTAGGACGGAGCCGAAACCATGGCCAGGATCTTTCCGGTGGACGGCTCCAGTGCCACCACCGCGCCCTTGCACGGGCCGTCACAGCCATTCTCCATCGCATCCCAGGCGGCCTGCTGCACAGGCGGATTGATCGTGGTAGCGACATTGCCGCCGCGGGGGTCGCGGCCGGTGAAGAAGTCGGCCAGGCGGCGACCGAATAGACGCGAGTCGGAGCCGTTGAGGACGGTGTCCTCGGCGCGCTCGAGCCCGGTGCTCGAGTAGCTGAGCGAATAGAACCCGGTGACCGGCGCGTAGGTCATCGGGTTGGGGTAGACACGCAGGAACCGGAACCGGCCCTCGGTCGATACCGAGTAGGCCAGTAGCTGACCGCCCGCGGAGATCTGGCCGCGTTGGCGGGAGTACTCGTCGAGCAGAACCCGCTGGTTGCGGGGATCCGAACGCAGGCCGTCGGCGGTGAAGACCTGGGTCAGGGTGGCATTGGCCAGCAGCAACACGATCAGGGCCATGATCATGACGGACGTACGTCGCAGCGAGGTGTTCATATCTTTCCGATCACCTCGGTGTTAGCCGCCGCGATGGGCGCCGCCGGCAGCGGGCCGGTGCCGATCGGCCGGCGGGCGGCGTGCGAGATGCGAACCAGGATGGCCAGCAGCACATAGTTGGCCACGAGTGAGGACCCGCCGTAGGACATCCAGGGCGTGGTGAGACCGGTCAGCGGGATCAGTTTGGTGACCCCGCCGACGACGATGAACAACTGGATCGCCAGGGTGGTGGCGAGTCCGGCAGCGAGCAGCTTTCCGAAGCTGTCCCGCACCGCGATCGCGGTGCGCAGGCCGCGGATGATGACGATGGTGTAGAGCATCAGCACTGCGGACAGCCCCACCAGCCCGAGTTCCTCGCCGATCGCTGCGATGATGAAGTCGGTGGACGCGGCGGGCACGGTACCCGGCTGCCCATTGCCCAGGCCGGTGCCGAAGATGCCTCCGGTGGCGAAGCTGAACAGCGACTGCATCATCTGGTAGCCGGCGCCTTCAGGATCAGCGAACGGGTCTCGCCAGGTCTGAACCCGGTCCCGGACGTGATCGAAAAGGAAATACGCGACAACACTTCCCGCGGCGAACAGGGCCAGCCCGAGCACGACCCAGCTGAATCGCTCGGTGGCGATGTACACCATCACCAGAAACGACGCGTAGAGCAGCAGCGAGGTGCCCAGATCCTTCTCGAAGACCATCACCCCGACCGAGGCGATCCACGCTGCCAGCAGCGGAGCCAGATCGCGGGGCCGCGGAAGGTCCATGCCCAGGACGTGCGTGCCGACGCTGGTGAACAGGCTGCGCTTGGATACGAGCACGGAGGCGAAGAAAATGAGCAACAGAATCTTCGAGAACTCCGCGGGTTGAATCGAGAAGCCGGGGAACTGGATCCAGATCTTTGCGCCGTTCTGCTCGGACAGTGAGCGCGGCAGGATCGCCGGGA
>CAZCHU010000176.1:0-6291 GCA_964498215.1 uncultured Mycobacterium sp.
CCTCGCGCACGTGCTCGGGAACCGCCGAAGGCACCAGGGTTACCAGCAGGCTGTATCCGAAGGCGGCGATGGTGCCGATCGTGATCAGGCTGTTCATGTCCGCGGTACGGTGCCGCAGAGTGAGCCAGCCGGTCCGGTGAATCGGCCAGCCGGAATAGAACATGATTGGAGCGATCAGGGCCAGCTGGAACCACGGGTTCAACATGAACTCCGGCACCCAGCCGGCACCGAACAGGTCCTTTGCCATGACCGCGACCATCACCGGTGCGGCAAGGACTGTGCCCAACACCACTCGTCGTGACAGATCCCGAATCTCGGCTTGGCGTTCGGCGGATTCAGTGTCCTCGGTGCCGGCAGGGCCCGGTCCCGTCCTGGACGTCAAGCGGTAGCCGGCGCTGCTGGCCGCATCTTGAATCTCGGCCGCTGTGATCGTGTTGGGATCGAAGTGTATTGTGGCCCTTTGCGTTCCGAAGTTCACCTCGACGCTGTCAACTCCGGAGAGTTCCCCGAGGGCGGACTCAATGCTCACCACGCACGACGCGCATGACATGTTTGAGACGCGGAACTCGACCCGTTCGGTGACGACGGTCGCCTCAGTGGACGGGCCGACACCGACTGCAGCCGCGACCTCGCGCCCCCCGGCAGGAGGTGTTGATGGGCGGCCGTCGGACGGTTCGACGACCAGGGTGCCGTGGATCATGTTCATCCCGCAGGCGAAATCGAACTCGCCGAGCTTATCCGGCGTGAATTCCAGGGTCGCACTGCCGAACGCCGGCAAGGTTTTAGAAGCGCCGAAGTCGGGGAACACGACCCGGGACGTGCAATCGCCGGATTCTTGGCGGTCAAACCGCAACCGCAGCGGCACGCCTTCGGTGACCCGGATTACGGCGGGGGAGTAGCCACCCTTGACCGTCACGTCCACCTCCTGGACCCCGCTCACCAATTGGGCCCGGCGAGCATTTTTGGGTCCGAAGAAATACCACCAAAGGAACCCCACGACCGCCGCAGCGGCGACGATCACGATGACGCCGGTAGCTGTCATGCTCGGTACCCCTATTCGACGTCTGCGATGAACTCTGCCTACGCGATAGGTATACCCTATGGGGGTATGCCGTGTATACGGTGCGCGGCGCCTTGCCGTTGGGACATGCGTATCGGGGGCCGGGCTCGCGAGTGGCCGGCGCTCCGCGGGTGTACAAGCGTCACCTTCGGCGTCAACGTTGAGCCCGGCCACTCGCCAGGGAAAGGAAGTGGAGTGCGATGAAACTCAACACCGTTGAGCGTGCGCTGATGAACAACCCGGTTCGGGCCGCGCACCAGCATCATCGTGAGGCCGCCTGGTTTCGACGGCTGGCTGGCGGTGACCTGGCCGGTCAGCATGTGCTCGAAGTGGGGTGTGGGCGTGGTGTTGGCGCGGAGGTGATCCTGGACCGACTTGGGGCGGCCGAGGTTACCGCCTTTGATCTGGACGAGTCGATGGTGGAACTGGCTAATAAGCGCCTGTGTGGGCGTCCGGTGGCGTTGTCGGTGGGCGACGTATGCGAAATCGCCGTGCCAGCTGCGGGGGTCGACACCGTGGTCGACTTCGGGATCATTCATCACGTGCCGGACTGGCAGCTGGCTGTGGCTGAGATTGCGCGCGTACTTCGCCCGGGTGGGTTGTTGCTTTTTGAGGAGGTGCCACGCCGTAGGCTCGACAGCTGGGCCTTTCGGACCTTCACTGTGCATCCGCAGGAGAACCGTTTCGAGGCCGATGAATTTGGTGCTGAACTCGCTCGCAACGGATTACACGGGACCGGGCGAATTGAAGGGCATCTTGGCGGCATGGTGTTCGTCGGCGCCGCGCGCAAGACCTAGTCTTGCTGCCGCGGCGGTAGCGATCGTGCATGTTGGTGACGCCTGCAATCTGCTGGGGTGATCGATCAGAACGAGCCTGCGCCGGTGTTACTGCTGCAGGGTGGCTGCGGTTAGCGTCCTGGGTGGCCGTGCAGGACCGCGATGCGTTGCCGGTATTCGGTCTCGTCGATTTCGCCGTGAGCGAAGCGGCTGGCCAGCACCTGTTCCGGTGAGGGGGCCTGCGGGGTCGGCGGCGGGGCCGGGGCCGGGCTGTTGGCGGTACCGGAGAGGGATCGGATCAACGCGACGATGCCGACAATGATCAGTGCCCAAAACAGCAGCATGCCGATAGTCATACCGGCGTATCCCCACCAGCCCATATCGTGGGTATTCCAGAACATCATGAGCGTTCCTCTCCTGTGGGTGCTCTCATTGTGAGCTTTCCAGCAAGGGTCTTGTCAGGGCCTAATGCATTGTCTGTTAGGGACATTCGGCATCTCCTCAAGGAGTCTTCGCTCGGGGGTGAGAGTGTGGCGCATATCAGCTGCGGTAGTTGAGGCTGGTCATCATGCCGGCCGGAGCACTGCGGCCAGCCGCAGCCCCGGTACCGGCAGCGCGTTCACCGTGACCCTGCCGACCGGTCCTGCGCTCGAAGCCGACGCCGCCCGCGATGCCGTGACATCAGAACAAGCCACCATGTAACAGGTGACTCGGACTCACCCGAGTGAGGCCAGGAGTTTGTTCATCGTGTCGATTTCTTTCTGTTGGCTAGTGGCGATGGATTCTGCGAGGGTGATCGCCGCCGGGAATTGGCCCTTCTCGATTTCGTTCTGCGCCATGGTGATCGCACCCTCATGATGTGTGATCATCTGCGTCAAGAACAGTTTGCTCGCCTCAACACCCTGTGCGTTCTCCAGGGCGTCCATGTCCGCTGGTGACATCATCCCCATCATCCCGGACATGCCCTCCATTCCGGGCATCATCGAGCCGCTGGGGGATGGGCTTGGGTCGGGCGCATCGCCCTCACTCGGGGTGCGTGTCTCGCCGCCCATGCCCGGCATTTCCATGCCTGGCGTCATCTCCATTCCGGGCATCCCCATGCCCGGCGTCATCGCCATTGTCGGCATCCCCCATTCGGCGAGCCAGTCCTGCATCTGCTGGATCTCCGGACCCTGCGCGTCCTTAATCTGGGTGGCAAATTCGCTTACCCGCGGATCGATATCGGGCTTGGCCAATATCATGTCGGCCATCTCGATCGCCTGCTGATGATGCGGAATCATGTGGTGAGCGAACTTGACATCAGCCTGGTTGTGCGCCGCCGCAGCCTCGCTCGTCGGCGTGGTGTCAGTCGACGTCGTGCTCGAAGAGACCGGTCGTTCGGTGCCCGAGTTACTACATGCGCCCGCTGTAAGGAGCGCGGCTGCCGTGATCGCCCCCACCAGAAGAGTTCGTTTGCGATTCATCGCCGTCCTTTCGTGAGGTCATACCGACGGATGCATGCGGCACTCGTCGAGTCGTCCTTCAGGCTCGCCGGTACTGATATGGCTGTCCTCGTCGTTGTGTGAAGATTCGATAAAGAACCTGACGATCCTCATCTCACGGATGACGAGATCGATCGGGACCCGTTGGAACACAAAGCGATTGTCATGCTGGGATCTGCCTTCCGTCGCGACCCGATCACAGGTCTGCGTCAAGTCGATTCGTGGCTCACCGAGAGGTGATCTGCTGCTACAGTCGGCGTCACTGTGAGCTACCGCGAGTCTGTCCCCAGTGCTCCAGCGCGCGCCGCGATCGCGCTGACGCTGGCATTGTTGCTGCTCGCTACCGGCGCGCATTGGGATCACTCCGCGGATGACACCGCTCCGGCGCACGGACCGCACGCCCTGAATTCTGTTTGGGCCGCCGAGGTTGGGGTGGTCACCGATCATCAGCATCCGGTGGTCGAGCACCCTCATGTGCAGGACGCTTCCAACCAGGTCGCGCACGAGAGTTTCTCGGCGACGGTGCTGCGTCGAGCCGTAACCGGACTTGTAGCGCTGGGACTGTTCCTCGTGGCGCTCACAATGGCCCCGCTCTGGCGGCAACTGTCGCAGTCAGGCGCACGTGGCCCGCCGCGTCTTACCGCATCGATTCTGTCTGGTCGGGTCCTCCTGACCAGGCTGTGTATCGCGCGCCGCTGATCTGGTAGCGCCAGACCGAGGCTGTTCTTTTTCGCCTGGTCGGTGACCGCTTCCCCTCATCAGCTGCCGCGCGATTCTCGCTGCGGCATGTCACAGAAATGACCGCAAACCATGAATCACGTTCTATCCACGCCCCTTGCTGTTCGAAGTACCTGCGCGAAACGTCGTCTCGCCGGCAAGGCGGGACCCGATGCGATGATCGGAGACACACCGGTGTTGCATATCGCGGCACCTTTCACTACAGACGAGCGCGGCTTCTGGGCCAAACTGGAGGGGTTCAATCCCGGTGGGATGAAAGACCGACCCGCTATGCACATGGTGGAACGTGCACGCGCGACGGGCGCTCTACAGCCGGGTGCCCGTATCGTCGAATCAACCAGCGGGACATTGGGTTTAGGCTTGGCCCTGGCTGGCACAGTCTACGGACATCCGGTGACGTTGGTGACCGATCCGGGGTTGGAACCGATGCTGCGCAGGATGCTGTCGGCCTACGGAGCCCAGGTCGATGTCGTCAATTCGGCGCATCCGCAAGGGGGGTGGCAGCAGGCCCGTCGCATTAGGGTCGAGGAAATACTTGCCAGCGATCCGCACGCCTGGAATCCCGATCAATACAACAATCCCGACAACGTCGCGGGTTATCGCGGGTTGGCTCTCGAGCTTTACGACCAACTGGGCCGCGTCGACGTGTTGGTGTGTTCGGTGGGTACCGGTGGCCACTCCGCAGGGGTGGCCCGGGTGTTGCGTGAGGTCAACCCCGATCTGCAGTTGATCGGTGTCGACACGATCGGGTCCACGATCTTCGGTCAACCGGCCAGGACGCGGTTGATGCGCGGGCTAGGCTCCAGCATTTACCCGGGCAACGTGGACTACAGCGCCTTCAATGAGGTGCACTGGGTCGCACCAGAACAGGCGGTGTGGGCGTGCCGCAGGCTGGCGAGCACCCACTACGCCACCGGCGGGTGGAGCGTTGGCGCGGTCGCCTTGGTGGCGGGATGGGCGGCACGCCAACATTCTCCGGGAACGACGATCGCCGCGGTCTTCCCCGACGGACCGCAGCGCTACTTCGACACCATCTACAACGATAACTATTGTCGCGCCCACGGGTTGCTCGGGCGCCAAGCGTCAAACAAGCCCGCTGTCATTGACGACCCGGCGCGCCAGGTGGTCAGCTCCTGGACGCGGTGCCGTGGTGTGCCTGACCCAATGACGGTGACCCGTTGATTCGCGCGATGAGCCGTTCTCCAAGACTCGGCTGGCCCGGCCGAGTATTGATGATCGGCCCACGACAACCCATTGATGCCACTTCGAACCCCTACGTCACCCAGACAGGCGGCTGCCCTCGCGCCAGGGGAATCGCATTCCTGTGCAGGCGGAATGGATTGTTAAAAAAAGAGATTTCGACGTGCCGGTTGCAAACACACTTCAACTGTCGGGTTGCGTTCAGAAGTTTCTGAATGACTTCTGTTCGCAGCGAGACCATTCCAGCCGGACAGAATCATCGCTCGTATTTCCCATCGCTCCATCCCTTAGGAGACCTCAATGAAGCACATCGCATATGGCGCACTTTGCGCCAGTGTCCTGGCTGCAACGACGATCGCCACGGCTACCGCGGATGACACCGCGCCCTCAAGGCCGAGCTCGGTGAATGACACTATCGAATCGTTGCAAGACAAAGGATACAAAGTAATTGTCAACAAGACTGGCCACGAACCCCTCCGTGACTGCAGGGTCGGAGGCATCCGGCCCGGGCACGGGAGCACAACGGAGCGACCAGAAGCTGAATACCTTAAGCAGACAGTCTATCTGGATGTTGCCTGCTAGAGAATCCGTCGGATCCGACCCCGAACTGGCCAACGCCATTCGCAAACACGCCCGCGAAGTCACCGGATTCGTCGTCGAAGGGATGCCAGCGATGATGTCGTGCACACGGCACGATTCGCAGAAACTGCACGCGCCGCAACGGAGCGGGCTGCTGCCGCAGTGTCTACCATCAGACGATGAACATCGCCCGCCACCGTTTGCGCCGCTGGGCCGCCGGTCTCACGCTTGCCGCTGTGCCGCTGCTCGGGGTCGCGGCTGCACCGACCAGCCTCGCGCAGGACGGCACCGGCCCCTGCGCTTGGGACGTGGCTTCGCTGGCGTGCATGCAGTATCAAACCAACGGGGCCGAGGGCGTCTGCGCCTGGGACGTGGCGTCATTGGCGTGCATGCAGGCTCGAACTGCCGGCCCCCCGGCCGCCCCCGCAGCACCTGCTGCCCCCGCACCCCCCGCAGC